>JBBPZS010000033.1:0-26807 GCA_038198605.1 Chthoniobacterales bacterium
CGCCGCCCAGGTCGCTCCGTTATCCGAGGACTTAAAGATGCCGTTGACGGAGGTCCCGGCATAAATGCTTCCGCTCAAGACCACCACCGATTGTACCTGCGGTCGGCTGCCGGAGACGACAGGGCTGGCGATCGTCCAGTTCGTGCCGTTGTTGATGGTTCGGAAAACGCCATCCTCAGTTCCAGCGTAAACGTCGTTGCCGTTCACGGTTAACGAGTGGATGTAAACACCGAATGTGGTGAAGCCTTGGTTCGCTGGTTCCCAGTTGGCGCCGTTGTCGCTGCTCCGATATGTTCCCTGGCCGTCGAGCCCCGCGAAGAGATAACTGGAATTCTGCGCGAAAGCGTTGACGATCTTGATTGCGAAGGGCAAACCATTGCCGGAAGGCAGCCACGTATTGCCGCCATCGGTGGAAAGGTGGACGCCAGGATTGCTGAGGCTTCCCGAAAAGAGGTTGCTGCCGGAACTGAAAATAGTTTTCACGTCCACTTCAGGCAGCCCAATATTGGAAGGCTGCCAGGTCGCGCCAGCATCGATGGTTCGATAGACGCTCCCGTAAAGACCCAGCCCGGCGAAAACTTCGCCGCCAATCGAAGCAAACTCGAACGTCGCCTCGGTCACGGGGATGCCGGGGCCGGTCGCAGCCCAGGAAGCGCCGTCGTTGGTGCTGCGGTAGATCGAGCGAATCAAACTTCCATTAAACGCGCTCAAATACAGGGAGCCGTCCCCGGCGGCGTGAAGCACCTCCGGTTGGTCGGGGTTGCCATTGTTAGAGATCGTCCAGGTCGCGCCCAAATTGGTCGACTTGTAAATCGCCCCCTCGAAAAGGCCTGCCTTGGCAGCGAAAATCGTGGCGCCCTTGACGACGAGGTCGTTGATCGAGGGATTGTCGCCTAGGCCGTTGTTCACTTGCACCCAGTTCACGCCTCCATCCGTGCTGCGATACACACCCTGTGGCCGCGGGAAAAGAGCGGAGACGCCGACGAACACGGTATCGCCCACGTTCGCCATCGACGTGATGCCCGGAACATCTGGAAGTCCGCCGGCATACGGCAGGAAGGTATTGCCGTTATCCAGAGAGTGGTAGACGCCTTTGGTGGAGCTGCCCACATACAACACGCCATTAGCGTTGAGCAACTTCACTGGGGAGAGCTGATTCGTGTTCGCCAAGGCCGACCAAGTCACGCCATCATCCAGGCTGCGGAAGATTCCGTCCGTCTCCGTCGCCACAAAAACGCTCGTGTCGTTATCGGTGAACGCATTGGGGACTCCGGTGAAGCCTGTATTGGCGGCCGTCCAAGTCAGGCCATGATCAACGCTGCGATAGAGCGTTCCGGCGTTCGGGTCGGTATTAGTCAGGGTAAAATGCTCGAAGTTTCCGCAGAGCAGCGTCGTGCCTCGCGCATGGATGGCGGTCGTCAAGCCACCCCCCGGCCCCGAGGTTTGGGTCCACTGGGCAAAGGATTGCGAACCGAGGGCCACGAGCAGGCTCAGCCCCAGAAGAAATTGTTTCCATAGTCTCGCAGGCCTGGCCGCGGGGCGGCGAACAGCGGGAAAAGGAGGCGCCATTCCAAGGGAGATGGCGGGTCCAGACTCGGGAAGGATGGCGGGTTTTGCGGTTGGTTGGCGGCGGAACGCATCGTTTTGCATGGAGGCCATCTTAAATATCGCGTAAAACCGGTCCAGAGGTAAAAAGTAACGGCGGTGTTACTTTTCGGACATCCGCCTGCTTCGTTCCGTGCTCGTGCGTTCGGCTGTCATTTTCGCTCGGCGCCCTCGCCATGACCGCGACTTTATTAATCGCGGCGAAGGAGAAGGCGTAACTTGGTGCTTTGTACATTGAGTGTGGCCGCATGAGCGACACAGAACTCATCCTGGTCCTGGAGTCCATCCGAAGGGACGGGCCTCCGCGAGTCCAGCGATTGGTAGCCGATTCATCCGTCAGACTCCCCTATGGCGCACCCTCCTCAAGCTCGAGCTGGTTACGGACGAGCCGAAAATAGGTGCCACCTTGCGCGACGAGATCGCGATGAGTGCCCAGCTCAACGATGCGGCCCCGCTCGAGCACAACGATCTGGTCGGCCTCGCGCACGGTGCTGAGGCGGTGGGCGATGACCACGACGGTGCGGCCGGCGGCGAACTCGCGCAGCGCATGGTAAACCGCCGTTTCGGTGCGCGCGTCGAGGGCGCTGGTGGCTTCGTCGAGGAAAAGAAAATCCGGCATCCGATAGATGGAGCGGGCGAGCAGAACACGTTGTTTTTGGCCGCCGGAAAGTCCCTGGCCCTCGGCCCCGACAAGGGTGTGAACGCCATTAGGCAAGGAGTCGAGGTACTCGTTCAGGCTGGCCAGCTGAATGGCGGCCTTAAGTCGCAACCGATCGATTGTTTCACCTCCCAGCGCAATATTGCGCGCGACGGATCCGGAGAAAATGTAACCGTCCTGCATGACCACCCCACAACGCGAGCGCCATTCCTGGGCTTCGAGCGCGCTCAGCGGGACGCCGCCAAGCGATATCTCGCCTCCCGTCGGACGGTAGAGGGCAAGCAGGAGTTTCAAGAGCGTGGTCTTACCGCTGCCACTGGCTCCGACGATCGCGGTAACTTTTCCTACGGGGATGGTCAGGTTCACCCCGCAGAGAACTTCAGGCTGTCCGGCGCCGGGATAACGAAAGCCAAGTTCGATCAGCTCGATCGCTGGCGAGGGCGGGATCGCCACGCGGGTTTCCAGGAGCGAGCGATCTTCTTCGTCGCGATGGGTGTAGATTTCCTGCATCCGCTCGAGGCTGAGGCGGGCGTCCTGGGCGGTCTGGACAAAATCGATCAAGCGGCTGAGCGGAGAAGTGAGTTGGCCGACGATGTATTGGGTGGCGAGCATCATGCCGAGGGTCATTTGACCGTTGATTACCGCGCGGGCGGCCAGGAAGGTGATGAGGATGTTGCGTAAATTGGAAGCGAGCAAGATGCCAAGGCGTTGCGACTGGCGCAGCGCGAGCCCTTTGGCTTCGATCTGATAGGTGCGCACCGCGAGGCGTTCCCAGGACCAGCGTTTGTCGCGCTGCAAGCCGTAGGTCTTGATCTCGGGCATGGCCTGCAGAATCTCGATGAGGATATCGCGTTCCTTCGCTTCAAAGGTGAAACGCTTGAAATCGAGCATCCGCCGGCGTTTCAGGAAAAGCACCAGCCAACCGATCGATCCGGCGGCGAAGACGACGAAGACGAGGAGAATTTCCCAGCTATAAAGCGCCAGAACGAAACCGAAGACGACGAAGGTGAGCAGTGAAAAAACGATGTCGAGCGAGGAGGACATAAGGAACGTCTTGACCCGCCGGTGGTCGCCGATGCGCTGCATGATGTCGCCCGTGGTGCGTCCGTCGAAAAATGGCAACGGCAGGCGGAGCAGCTTGCTCAGGAAATCGGCGATCATCGAGACGCTGACCCGCGACCCGATGTGGAGAAGCAACCAGCTGCGAATCATGTCCGACGCGGTCGCGCTGAGGGTGAGCATGAACTGCGCGCCGAGGATGAGGTAAATGAAATTGAGATCGAGATTGCCGATACCGCGATCGACCACGGCCTGGGTGAGGAACGGCAGGATCAGCTCGACCATGAGGCCGACCGCCATGCCGAGGAGCGCCTGGATAAGCAGACGCCGGTGCGGCCGCAGATAGCTCAGGAAAAAAGCGAGGCCGCGCTGCGCCGGCTCTTCCTCACCTTCTTCGCCCACTTTACGCTCGCGAAAGAGCGGGGTCTCTTCGACGAGTAAATAGATGCCCGTCGCTGTTTCCAACGGCGGAGTGTCGGGCGGCGCGCTGGCACGGATGAATTCTTCGTGACTGTAATCGACCAGTCCCCAGGCTGGATCGGCGATGCGCACCTTCTGGCGGGTGATTTCATAGACGACGACGAAGTGCTCTCCCTCCCAATGCGCGATGCAGGGCAACGGCGCCTCGTCCCGCAGCCGCTGGAAAGTGAGGCGCACGGCGAGCGAGCGCAGGCCGAGCCGTTCGGCCGCTTCGGAAATCCCGAGGAGATTGACCCCGCCGCGGCCGACCTGGCAGAGATCGCGAATGGTCCGCTGCGAAAACTCGCGCCCGTAATACGAGCAGACCATGCGCAAGGCCGCCGCGCCGCAATCGGTCGCGTCAAGCTGGGCGTGAAAAGGAAAGCGCGCGGCCATGAAAGAGAAAATCGGTTAGGCGAAAGATCGTCATTGCTTGTAGCCGGGGGCACCGCCCCCGGCTACAATGCAAAAAAAAGCAGGAGAGCCCTTTCAAGCTCTCCTGCTTGTGTTGTCGGTAATGTTGCACAATACTCGGATCGTCTAGAACCCGGGCGCAACATCCCGCGTCGGATCCGCTTACTCTCCGCGAGTGCGGGTCCGATTGCGGGTGCGACGGAGCAATGCGCTGTCATCGCCACCACGGTGCGTGCGGCGATGAGTGCGACGGCCGCTGCCGCCGGTCACGGTTTCAGGTGCGTTGATCGCGTCGGACGCGAATTGATCGATTACTTTTGCTTTCATTTGGTTTTTTTTTCTGGTTATGCGCAGCAATCATTTGTGCGCTTCCCCACTTTTTCCTCATCGACCTCCAACGTCAAACCCTCCAATCGTAACAGAGTTGTAACCTTTCGCGCGGGGTTCACTTTTCGCGCGGGGTTCGTTAGGGGCGCGCCAGCCACTCGTGCGCCAGCGCGGCGCTCGCGCTCGGACGCTGGGCCGGATCAATCGTTAGGGCGCGCAACATAAAATCGGTCGCGGCCCCGAGCGCCGGACCCTGCAGCCCGGGCACGCGGCGCAGCCGATTGCGCAAGGCGGCCCGTTTCAAGGCCGGTCGAAAGCGGAGCGCGCCATCCGGCTCAAAGTAGGAGCCGCGAAATTCGGCCGATTGCACCAAAGGCAGGGGAAAGGGCCCGGCGAGTGCGGCGATCAAAAGAAGATGCTCGTAATTGAGCGCCAGGTCCAAAATATCGTCCGCACCTTTCGCACGCTGCCACGCGCGATCGCGGAGCTGGCGTTCGCTCTCCGGTGGATTCCCAGCCGCCACTTTCCGCACTTGCTCGCGGTGAATTTTCTCGGGAGCGTCGAGTGCGACGTCGTTCAATTGCTCCGCCATCCAGACGGTACTGAACTGGCCTGTCCCCAGTTTGCGATCGAGCCGGTATTTGTCCGCGACGATCGCCCCGCGCGCCAACTGCTCGGCCTTTTCCTCCGCGGCATCCTGCCCCACCGAAGCCGCCAGCGGCAGCTCCTCCCGGTCTTTTCCCCGGCTGAACTCGCGATACTTTTTCGCCGCCACCCGGTAGGGATCGAAGAGCGGGCGCCCGGTCAGGATTTCGAAAACCGTGCAGCCCAGACTCCAGATGTCGAGCGCCGGGCTGAGCGGCGCGCCCATGATCACCTCCGGCGCGACGTAGTGGCGGGTGCCGCAGACCAAACCCTGAGCCGGCTTCTCGCGCGCCGTCCCGAGATCGGCCAGCCGCGCGTTCCCATCACGAGCGGCATAGAGAATATTCCCCGGCTTCACATCGGTGTGGGTGAAGCCGCCAGAGTGGAGGTGGGCGAGCGCGGCGAGCAACTGGCGAGTGACCGCCCGCGCGCGCGCCAGCGGCAGAGGCGCGCGATCGAGCACGCCTTCGAGGCTGTTGCCGTGCCGGTCGAAGGCGAGGCAAATGTGCCCGTCGTAGAGAAAGGCTTCGCGCAGCCGGATGATCTCCGGACTAAATCCGGCCCGCTCACGCAAGGCGCGGTGGACATCGATCTCGCGCACCGCGGCGCGTGCATAACGCCGCCGTTGAATCTTCAGCGCGACCCGTTCCATGGCTCGGCTAACTCGCGTTGTTCACGAAAGCGCGCCGGATTTCATAGAGGACGCGGCCGAGCAGCGTCATGTCCTCGGTCACGATGCGCGCTTCGCCCACCATCTCCTGTTTGAAGAGCAGCTTCTTGTGGAAACTGGTCACGAGCGGATGCGGGATATCGACCAGGACGAGGTTGGCGCCTTCCCGCGCGACCATGGAAATCGATTTCACTTTTCCCGAGACGACGCCGAATTCTTTGTAAGGAAAATCATCCAACTGAATGCGCACGTCCTGGCCGGGCTTGATCTTGCCCGAACCGCCCTGACTCACGGGTATCCGGCCTAACAAACGCGTCGCAGCGGGGACAATGAGGAAAACCTGGCGCCCGGCGGTGACGAATTGCTGGTCGCTCCAAAAATCGTAAAAGGCCACGTTTCCCTCGCCCGGCGCGCGCAGGACATAATCCGCCTCCCACAACGCGATCGCGCCTTGCAGCTTGTTCAGGCGCGCGCGTGATTCCTCCTGGGCGGTGCGGAGCGATTCACGGCGCTCATGTTCGAGATCGCGCAGCTCTTTTTCCGCCTTCGAGGCTTCGATCTCGGCTTCGTTCAAGGTGCGCTGCCCGGAAGTCTCCGCCCGCATGCGCTCGAGCAATGCCATCTCCTGCTCCTGCATTTCCGCGGTGCTGATGGCCTTGCTTTGGTGCAGCGTCTTGAGCCGGTCGAGCTTTTCCCGAGCCAGCCCCATTTCCCGGCCCATCATCCCGGCCTGATTCCGGAGCGAGGCGATCTGCTCACGCTTGCCTTCCAATTGTTTGCGCAGAAGTGCTCCCGCCTTTTCCGCGTAATCATCTGCCAGCCGGCTCTTGAGTAAACGCCAGGCGTTGAGGAAATCGGCGTATGGTTCCTGGATTTGGCCGAGCGCATCCTCGGCTTTGAACTCGCTCTGCAACACCGGCATTTCCTCGCCCGTCGCAGGTTGCAATTTCCGCAGTTTTTCGGCCAGGGCAAGCAGCGTCCCGGGCCGCGCCGGGCTCTGCATCACGGCCAGAATTTCGTTCTTTTGCACGTGCTGACCTTCCTGCACGCGCAAGCTCTCGAGGTGCCCGCTCTGGCGCGCCACAACCTCCATCACCGGCTGCGTCCCGATGAGAGTCACCCGGCCCGTGATTGTATCGGGATACCTGATGATGATCGAGAGGATGAGAAAGAGAGAAAGCACGGCCGCCAGTACCGTGGTGCCCGAGCGGAGCAGCCAATGCGGCGGCCGACTCATGAATTCGCGCACGTCGCCACTAATCTCGCGGCTGACCTCGATTTCCGCCGGGCGGGTCAAAGCCAGAGCCACTGGCTCCGGCGGCTTGAGGGTTGCTGGAATCTGTTCAGCCATGACAGTTAAAGAAGACCACTTAGGCGCAGAATCGTCCCTGGAACAAGGTAATGGACGATCCAGCGGAATGCGCGAGTCATAGGGCTTATTGGTTCACCTTATTTTTCGCGCGAGACAGCCCCTGCCAGCGCACGCTCAAGCCATCTCTCAAATGAGGCGATAGGCCGAAAGAGCGAGAGCGACTGTGCCGAGCAGTGCCGCAGCCACGGCGTGGCGCCTGAGGAAAGCGAAAAGATATAAGGGAAAGGGCATTTCTTTTTTCATGGAAGGGTTGGCCGGAAACACGAAGCCGGAAGGAGACAATTCGTCGGTTATTTTTATTGCGTCGCGGAAGAGCTTAGGGGGATGAAGTGGCGGCGGGCAAGCGCGCAAAGGTTTCAATCTTGTTACCTTTCGAACTTCGCCTCTATGTATGCCTCGTTAGGCTACCTGGGGGAGAAGGACGTTCAATTCCGTCCAGGTCGCGTCGGAGCGCAGGAGCGCCATCTCGCCGCCATGGGCGCGCGCTAATTCCCGCGCGGTGCTCAAGCCGAGACCGCTGCCCGCGATCCGTTCATCCCCGCGCACTCGGTAGAAGCGCTCGAACAAATGGGGTGCGCGCTCCTGTGGGATGCCTTCGCCAGTGTTGCCTACCCTGAGTTCCACCGCGCCGTTCACCGCCCGGGCCGCGACGCGCACCCGGCCGCCTCTCGTGTTGTACTTGATCGCGTTCTCGAGAAGATTTTGCGTGATCATTCCGACGTAGGCGCGATCTGCCTTAAGCGGAAGGTGCTTTGGCACGTCCGCCTCTACCGTGAGGCCGAGCGGACCGGCCAGAGCGCGCGCGTCGTCGAGCACGCCCTCGAGCAATTCGCTGAGGTCAAACTCGTCCTTGCGCAGCTCGAGCCGGCCGGCGTCGGCGCGGGCGAGGAGAAGCAGGTTGTCGGCTACGGAATTGAGTTGATGGATCCGATGCAGCATTCCCTCGGCCGTGGCCTGGGTCTGGAGGTTGCATTGCGGGTCGGCCATGATCTCTTCAATGCCGGCCCGCAGAACCGCGATCGGTGTCTTCAGATGATGTGAGGCGTCGGCCGAGAAGCGCACCGATTGTTCGAAGCTGCGCTGCAATCGATCGAAGGCGGAGTTAAGGACATCGATCAAACCTGCGATCTCGTCGCCAGTCGGCGGAACGGGCAGCCGCCGGTCGAGACGTTGCGCGGTGATTTGGGCCGCGGCCTGGCGAATTTCTTCGACGGGCGCGATCGCCTTACTCGCCACCCAGCGTGCGCCGATCACGATCACGATCAGGACGGTCGGAATCGCGACCAGCATTCCATAAAGAATGTCGCGCCCGATTTGTTTGATCTCCTTCAAGTCGGCCCCCACGCGCAGGGTCAGCCCCTTTTCGTTAAACTCGCCGAGGCGAACATTTCTCCCCCCGATCCTGCGGGTATGAAACTCCTTGATTCCATCGCCCGAGAGCGACTCGCGCAATCCGGGAGAAAGATAAAGTGTTTTCCCGTGGGCGTCGGTCGCCTCAATGACGCGATTGCGCAGGGCGAGCGGGACAAAGATTTCCCGGAAAGCACCACCATCGGTGCTGTGATTGCGATCAAAATGCTCGACGTCGCGAAAAAGCTCGTGCGCATCCATCGTTAGGCGACGATCGAAGGCAGCGATCTCCTCGTAGCGCATGACCGTCCAGGTCGTCGCCGCCCCCGCGAGCGTGGCCACGACTGCGAGGAGTGCGGAATAAAGAGCCAGCTTCCAGCGCAGAGGCCATTTTCTCATGGTTCCTCCCGGATCGTGTATCCGAGATGGCGCACGGTGTGAATGAGCGGCGGAGAATCGATTTTCCGGCGCAGCCTGCTGATGAAGACCTCGACCAGTTTCATGTCGTACTCGTGTTCCCGCTCCCAGACTCTCTCGCACAATTCCGTGCGGGTAAAGACCCGGCCCGGCTCGCGCATCAGGACTCGGAGAAGAGTCAATTCGCGCGCCGAAAGTTCGATCCGGCGCGTGCCGCGGTGGAGTTCGTTATCGACCAGGTCAAGGCTCAGGTCGGCCACCTGCAATTTCACCGCCGCCTTTTCCGCATAACGACGGCCGAGCGCCGCCACCCGGGCGACCAGTTCTTGCATGGCGAAGGGCTTGGCGAGGTAATCGTCGGCCCCGAGCGCCAGGCCGTTCACCCGATCGTTTAACTCGCCGCGCGCGGTCAGGATCAACACCCGGCTGTCGACATGGGCCTTGCGCAACTGGCGCAGGACCTCGAAGCCGTCCATTCCCGGAAGCATGACGTCGAGCACGATCAATTGGAAACGGGTTTCCTTGGCATCGCGCAGAGCCGATTCGCCGTCGTGTACCACACTGACCTCGTGCCCCACATTGGTGAGGGCGCGCGAGACGTGCCGCGCAAGTCGCACTTCATCTTCTACTACCAGGGTACGCATGTGATTCGGAATATTATTAACCGGAATAAACTTCAGGAGGCACAACTTCTCCCGGCCAACTTCCGAGGGCGATTCGCGAAAGGTTACAGGCTTGTTACTTTTTCTTCGCTGCTTATTCCCCCTCCAGCCAGTGTAAGCAAGGGCTGCCATGGGAAGACAAAATTGTTTGACGAACGGCTGCGTGACACGCACCGATCTTCTGGGGCTTCCTGTAAGATGAAACTTCGCGTCGCATTGATTGTTTTCCTCGCGCTATCCGGGGGAGCTTCGGTCTGCCTCGGCCAGGCGACGATCGAGGGAACGGTAAAACTCCCCAAGGCGCACTTTGTGCCGGTAGAAAACGAGCGCTACGAAGTCGTGAGCAAGGGCGGCGTGCTCGCGACCGATCCGCCGCGCGCGGTCGTTTATCTGGCCGGAGATTTTCCCAAGCCGGCCAATCTGCCCACTAAGAAGGTCACGCAGAAAGAACTCGCCTTTCGCCCCGGACTGCTCGCGATTGCAGTCGGAACGAAAGTGGAATTCCCGAACGAAGACGACACCTATCACAACATCTTTTCCTACTCGCCCGCTAAGCGCTTTGATCTCGGCCGCTACCCGCCGGAGGAGAGCCCGGTTCCATCGATCGTCTTCGACAAGCCCGGCCTGGTCACGCTCCGCTGCGACATCCACGAACACATGCGAGGTCTCATCCTCGTTCTCCAGACGCCCTATTTTACGATCAGCGACGCCAAAGGTCATTTTCGCCTAACGAACCTGCCGGCGGGCCACTTCACTCTGAAAGCCTGGATCAACAGCCGCAAGACGGTGGAGCATCCGGTCGACCTGGGGAGCGGCGCTGCCTTGCACGTGGACCTGCCGTGAACGCAGCGGCCGAGTCTCGCACGTTCGGCATCCGCCGTTTTCGCAGCAAGCTCCTCGTCACCATGATGCTGGTCATCTCCAGCTTGACCGTCCTCGGAATTGTCGTCGCGCAGCGACGCGCGGCGGACGATGCGCGGGCCGATTTGCAGCGCGATTTCGAGCTCGAGCTGACCTCCCTCCATCGCCTGCAGGATCTGCGCAACGCAGCCGTGGCCGACCGTTCCAAAGCACTCGCCCAGAACGCGCGCATCCACGCCGCCCTGGAGGACAACGCGCTCGATCTGCTCTACCCGAGCGCGCGCGACGAATTGCGCGACATGATGGAACGCGCCGCGCCTGGCGAGGTGGATGCGGTCGAGACCCTGCACGCTCGTTTCTACCGTTTCCTCGACAACGACGGCGCGGTCATCGCGCCCCCGAGCCACGATGCCGGCATGCTATTGCCTAACGAAGAGGCGCGCCTCTCTCCGAAGCGCCTCCCTCCGATGATGCAAACCGGCTACCTGGCGCGCCCCGATGAAGCGGGGCGGCCAACGGTCGACGAAATGATCGCCGTCCCGATTCGCTCGACCGAGACGAGCGAGGTGATCGCGGCCCTCGTTCTCGGGTTCAAACCAGTCGAAGCGATGCCGCACGGCAAATCGATCGGAATGAAAAGCGGCATCCTGGCCGATGGGAAATTGCAGTTGGCGGCTTTCGATCTGGAGGCGGAGGTGCAGATTACGCGCGCGTTGGCCAGCTCGCTCGCGAATCCGACCGGGAAAGAAGAGAGTTTGCGCACGACGATCGAGGGCGTGCCGCACCTTCTCTTCTTCAAGCGGCTCAATCCCGACTCCGATTATCCGCCCGCTTACGAAGTCTGCGTTTATCCGCTCGATCAGTTGCTCGCGCGACAGGCGCGGTTGCGCTGGCAGATCCTCAGTTCCGGGGGTCTCCTGCTCGTCGCCGGTTTCGTGGTGAGCCATATCTTTTCCCGCCGTCTCTCCCAGCCGGTCGAGCAATTGGCCGTGGTCTCCGAGGAAAATTTCGCGCAACGCCAGCGCGCGGAGGCGGAGCTGCAAACCACCGCCGAAGAATTGCAGCGCTCAGCGCGCTTCTCGGCAGATGCCTCGCATCAACTAAAGAGCCCGATCACGGTCCTCCGCGCCGGGCTCGACTCGCTCCTGGCGCGCGATGGGTTTCCGGGGGAGGTCTACGAGGAAATTTCCACGCTCATTCACCAAACTTACCGGCTGACCGGCGTGGTCGAAGACCTCCTCCTGCTCTCGCGGATGGACGCGGGCAAGCTGCGCCTCACCTTGAATACGGTCGATCTCCGACATCTGGTCGATGAATGGCTGGATGATCTCCGGGCCTTGTCGGACTCGGCCGATCTGCAGGTCGAGACCGAGATCCCTAACGAGCTCCAGATCGCAGGCGAAATTAAATACACCTCTCTGGTCGTGCAGAACCTGCTCGATAACGCCCGCAAATATAACCGGCCCGGCGGCACCATTCGCATCTCCGCACGGCGCGCCGGCCGCGAGGTGGAGTTGCGGGTCGCAAATAGCGGGCGCGGCATTCCGGCGGAAGAACAGGCCTACATTTTCGAGCGCTTCCATCGCGCGGGCGCGAGTCACGACGTGCCGGGGCACGGGCTCGGCTTGAACCTCGCGCGTGAGCTGGTGCGCCTCCACGGGGGCGAGCTTCGTCTCGTTAGGTCGGACGGCGAATGGACGGAATTTAGCGCCCTCTTTCGCGTCGCAATGCCGGCCGCTGCTCAGCCTGCGGGAGTCGCCACATGAAACCGGCATTCGCCGGCCTCTGTTTGCTCGCTGCGCTCATGCGCGCGGCCAGCGCGGAAGATTACTTCGACGAGATCGACCAGGCCCTGACGATCAGCGTTTACCACGATCAGGTGCGGGCGCGGGTCAGCGGTTTGCTCGATCTCGAATATTATCATTACCCGCAGCCGCCGCCGGGTCGGATCCGGGCCGAGGGGCACGATCTCTTCACTCCGCGGCTAAGCCTTTTTCTCGATGCCAAGATCGGGCCTAACGTTTATTTCTTTGCCCAAACCCGGGTCGACACCGGGTTCGACCCGAGTGATCTGGGCGCGCAATGGCGCCTGGACGAATACGCTTTGCGCATCACGCCCTGGACCGACGGGCGTTTTAATCTGCAGATCGGAAAATTCTCGACCGTCATTGGCGGCTGGGTCCAGCGTCACCTCTCGTGGGACAACCCGCTCATCAACGCCCCGCTGCCCTATGAAACCGCCACCCTCGTCTCTGACCGTGAAATCCCGCTCACGGGCCAAAGCTTTCGCCGGGTGCCCGGCTTCGATAAATACGAGTTCCTGCCCATCGTCTGGGGACCGGCTTACACGACCGGGGTCTCGGTCGCCGGCAGCATCGGGATTTTCGAATACGCCGCCGCGATAAAAAATGTTCCGGTTTCCTCGCGACCCGAGTCCTGGGATGACTTCGATTTTGCTCATCCGTCCTACGATCTTCGACTCGGGATGAAGCCCAATCAGGCCTGGAACTTCGGCCTTTCCGCGGCGGCTGGCCCTTACCTCGTCCCCGACGCGCGCCCGCTGCCAGCGGATGGCGATCGCGGGGAATACTACCAATACCTTCTTGGCCAGGACATCAGCTACGCGCGGGGTCACCTGCAGATCTGGGCGGAAGTTTTTCAATCCCGCTTCGAAGTGCCGCGGCTCGGGAATGCTGACGTGCTCGCCTATTTCATCGAGGCGAAATACCAGATCACTCCGCAGCTTTTCGGCGCCCTGCGCTGGAACCAGGAATTTTTCGTGACCGAGGACGATCCCGCGGGCCAGCCCGTCTCCAGAGCGCACGACGTCTGGCGCATTGACGGCGCGCTTGGCTACCGCTTCACCGCCTACACCCAATTAAAGTTGCAATATAGTTTGGCGCGGGGCGATTTTGTCTCCGATAATCTCCACGGCACTTTCGCCGCGCAATTCACGGTTCGGTTTTGAGGGATTTGGGAAAGTAACAGGCACGTTACCATTACGCGGTCGTCATCTCGAAAAGCGGAGATTAACGTGAGCAACTGAAAGCCAGCACATCATGAAATCATTCTTCCTCTCGGTCGGCTTGAGCGCCGCCGCCCTTCTTCTCAGCACCAGCGAAACTTCGCTGGCCAAGAAGTTTAGTGTGCACGTTGGCACCGGCGGCGACTACTTTTCGCCGGCGCTAGTCACAGTCGAACCGGGCGACGAGGTGGAATGGGAATGGGACTCCAGCTTTCACAGCACGACCTCGGGCACGCCAGGGAATCCCTCCGGCATCTGGAACTCCGACGTCCACCAGACCGGCTACAAATTTAGCGTGGACTTCAATACCGTTGGCACCTTCCCCTACTACTGCAGCGTCCACGGCGGCTGCTGCAGCATGATCGGCACGGTGAACGTGGTCGCCGGCTCGCCTTCGCCCAGCCCCTCCCCATCGCCGAGCCCATCGCCCTCGCCCTCACCGAGCCCTTCGCCTTCTCCGAGCCCTTCGCCTTCTCCGAGCCCCTCTCCTTCGCCGTCGCCGAGCCCGTCGGCATCTCCCTCCCCGAGCCCGACTCCGTCGCCTTCACCTTCTCCCTCGACTACCCCGCTCCCGCCACGTGTCTTCAAGGGCCCGGTCCGAATCGAACTGCAGCAGATCGCCAGCGGACTGACCGCGCCTAACGATCTCACTTCGGTCGGCGACGGCCGCCTCTTCGTTAATCTACAAAACGGCCGAATCCGGATCGTGAAGAACAACGCGCTGCTGACCACGCCTTTCCTCGACCTCTCCGCCCGGCTCATCGCCAGCACGGGCGAGCGCGGTCTGCTCGGTCTCGCCTTTCATCCGGAATACAACAATCCCAGCAGCCCCGGCTTTCGGAAATTCTATACCTACACGAGCGAGCCGGTCACGGGGACGGCGGACTTCACCGTGCCCAAGAGCACGGCCTTTGATCACCAGAGCGTAGTTGCGGAATGGCAGGCCTCGGCCGGTAATTCGGACATTGCCGATCCGGCCAGCCGCCGCGAAGTCCTGCGGGTGGATGAGCCCCAGGCCAACCACAACGGCGGCGAACTCGCCTTTCGCCCCGGCGAATCCTACCTTTACATCTCGTTAGGCGACGGCGGCGCCAGTAACGACGTCGGCGATGGCCACAACTCCGCGATCGGCAATGGTCAGGATCTCACCACTGTCCTGGGAAAAATCCTGCGCATCGATCCACTCGATCCCGGCCTAACGAGCGGCAGTGGCGACCCCGTGAGCGCGAATGGAAGCTATCGCGTCCCGGCGAGCAATCCGTTCATCACTAGCAGCACCTCGGTGCATGAAATTTACGCCTACGGGCTGCGCAATCCCTTCCGTTTTTCCTTCGATGCGCCGACCGATCGATTGATCGTCGGCGACGTCGGCCAGGCCAACATCGAAGAAGTCGATTTCGTCGAGGCGGGCAAGAACTACGGCTGGAACCGGAAAGAAGGTTCCTTCCTTTTCAACAAAAATGACGCCTCGATCGCTCCCGATCCAAATCCCGATCCGGCACTGACCGATCCGGTCCTGCAATACAGCCATGAGGACGGTGTCGCTATCATCGGCGGGTTCATCGAGCGCGGCTCGGCCGTGCCCGCCCTTAGCGGCCAATATATTTTCGGCGATTACCTCGCTCCGGATATCGGCAGCGGCCGCCTCTTCTATTCCGACTTTGCCGGCGGGCTCATCCAGGAATTGCGGATCGGCGATCCGGAACGAAATCTCGGCATTCTCCTGAAAGGCTTCGGCCAGGATGATAACGGCGACGTCTATGCCCTCGGCGATAGCAACGGCAACGGGATCATTTACAAAATCGTGTCGATTCCGGCCAACCCCACGATCGTCAATCTCTCCACCCGTCTGAGCGTCGGGACGGGCGACAATGTGCTCATCGGCGGTTTCATCGTCACCGGCAGCGATGACGAACAACTCGTCCTGCGCGGCATTGGCCCCTCCCTGCCCCTGGCTGGAACATTGCCCAATCCGAAGCTCGAACTACACGACGTCACCGGCGCGTTGATTGCGGCGAATGACGATTGGATGAATGGACCGGACAAAGACCAGATCATCGCCCTCGGCCTCGCGCCCGACGACGCGTCCGAATCCGCGCTCCTCGCGCAACTCGCGCCCGGCGCCTACACCATGATCCTGAGCGACGCGGGCGGCGCGAGTGGAAACGGCCTGGTCGAACTTTTCGCGACCGACCCCGCGGCGCCGGCCAACCCGGTCAACATCTCAACTCGCGGTTTTGTCCAGACGGGCGACGACGTCATGATCGGCGGCTTCATTCTCACAGGCGATACAAGCCGCCGCATTCTGCTCCGGGCCATCGGCCCGTCGTTAGGCGCGGCCGGGGTCAATAATCCGCTGCTCGATCCGAATCTCGAGTTGCACGACGCCAACGGAGCCCTCCTGAGTTCAAACGACAACTGGCGCGATAGCCAGGAAGTTGACATTGCCGCGACCGGCCTTGCGCCGAGCGACGACCGCGAAGCCGCGATCGTCCTCGACCTGGCCCCGTCCAACTACACCGCGATCGTGCGAGGCTCGAGTGGCGGCACAGGTGTGGCGCTGGTCGAAGCCTACGATCTCGAATAAGAAAGCGGCATTATTTCCAAAAGCGTGATCGTTAGGCTGGGCGCGGGTTGAGAATCGCGCGTGGCCTCGGGAAGTTCTTGCTTGACGAAGAAACCTCCGCACCGCGACGCTTGCCTGCATGGTTGCTCCATTCTGCCAGCGCGGGCCGATGGAAAGATCGAACCCGCATCGTCGCCCCTTCGGCGCATGGCCGCAATGGTTCGTCATCTGGCTTGCTCTTTGTCTGCTGCACGGGACCGCCGCGGCGCGGATCGGCGAGACTGAAACGGAAGTAAATGCCCGCTACGGGAACCCGATTTTTGATCTTCCCTCCCAGCAAGACACGGTGACGAAATGTTACCTCTCCAGGGGGTTTTCGATCGCGGTGACCTATGTCGATGGCAAAAGCGTGCGCGAGATGGTGGCCAAGGCGGACAAATCCAAGATTACCGAGAAAGAAATCAATCGCTTGCTCGAGGCGAACTCCGGCGGGTCCGCCTGGAATGCGCAACAGTTAGCCGGACAGAAAAATGTGCCCGACGGCCTAATCGGGTGGCGGACAGATGACAAGAAACCGCGCGTCGCTCTCTACGATGAAAGGACACAGGCGTTTTTTATCACTACTCAGAAATTCATCAACCAAACGAACGCCGCCGGCCGCCGGGCCGCAGCCAAAAATCTAAATAGCAAATCGTCGCTGGCCGGCGCGCAAGGCGAACGAATGCTAAGGAGTTTCCAAAACGGCAACCTTCTCGGGAGCCGGGCCCTGCCCACTTCCAGTCCGGCGCGCAAGGCCGAGGCCGGCAAGTAAGAGCGAGCGGCAAATAAAAAGACCATTCAGCGATGAAGCTGAATGGTTCTTCCCCTGCCGACCAAAGAGTCGCGCAGCGATCCAGGAGCCGGGGACGGCTCTTGGATGAAGTTGAGTTTAGTTACGGCTGCGAGGTTATCCCGAGATCATTGGCTACCAGGAGGCCGGATCGGACGACCTCCTGGCGAAGATGGCCTATCTCTTATTGGCCGGGGATTTTGACCTTCACTTCGTTCGAGCAGGTGCCCGTGTCTGTCTCGCAGACTTGATAAACGTGGGTTTCCCTAGGGCCGCTCCCAAGGTGGTCCTGAGCGCTGCCGTCGTCGTCCACCGTCCGGAGTACCACATGGTCACGCAGGACGTCTATGCTGCCGCCATCTGCCGGGGTCCAGCTAAGGGCCACGAGACGCTTGCCTCCTTGCCGGCGGACCTTCGCGGAGAGCGTAATTTCGCCAGTGGTGGTGCATTCGAAGATTTCCATCGAAGCCAGCAGTGTGGTCCCGCTGCTGTCGTAGCCGCCTGCGAGCCAGATGTGACTGGTGCCGTCGGTATCAGTTGGGAAGTTGCGCCGCGCAATGGTGAATGGCGGAACACTGGTTGACCAAGTGTTAGTGCCTGGATCATAGACGTCCACCTCATTCGATGGGTTCGGCGGAGTTCTGCCGCCGCCCATGACCAACATCTGGCCATTGAAGTTCAGCGCTCGGGTCTCGCCTGTGGCCCTGGGTATGCTGGCAATGGTGGAGATACTGTCCGCCACCGGATTATAGACAAAGGAGTTTGTCGTATCGGTGAGTAGGCCGCCCGTGATATCGCTGCCTCCACCTGTGTAGATTAGGCTGCCGATGGTCGTAGTCGGTATATAGCCGAGCGGAACAGGCAGGACGGCGCCCTTCTGCACCCAGACATTGGTCGTCGGAGTAAACTCCCAGATCTGGTTGGTCGCGTTCCCCGCGACGGTGTCGAATCCGCCCAGGATATAGAGCTTGTTCTGGAAGACCGTGAAGCCACCGGGCAGAGTGGTTCCCTGGGCCCCGGGCCAGGGGGCAGCCACAGTGCTAATCACGTCGGTAACCGGGTCGTAGCGGAATACGCGATCGAAAATGTCGGTCAAGGTAACTTGCGAACCACCCACGCAGTAGATGTAGTCAGTTCCAGAGTCGTTAAGCACGCCACAGGCCATGTTGTTTACATGGGTGTCGGGGTAAGTGGCCGACTTAGTGGTCCACGCGTTAGTAACCGGATCATATTCAAACGGGTGAGTGAATTCGCTGCCGAAGGAATCGCTGCTCCGCCCGCCCATACCGTAAAACTTCCCATTAGCCGGGAAATGAACGCCAGCCAGGCGAGCTCCCACACTTGGCAGGTCCGGACCGGCTGACCAACTGCAGGGCGGTGTCGGCGTTGGGGACGGCGTTGGAGTTGGCGTTGGGGTCGGCGACGGGGTCGGCGTTGGGCTTCCGCCTACGAAATCGAACTTACCGATGCGTGTGTGCCAGTTGAAACTGCTGGTTACCATGTAGTACTCGTTCACATGCCAGAAGGTCATGCCATCGGCCGGATCGACCGTGGTCATGCTATAATCGCCCCAGCGGCCGAAGGTGTCGGACTGGCTCCCGGTGCCGTTGAACATTATGGCTTCCCCCTGGCTGAGGTCATTCGGAGGGTCAGCAGCCAGGCGTCCGGCATAACGAATGCCTGGGAAGGCGGAGCTGCTGGACGTGGAATAGCCGATGGCCGTGTTACCCGAGTTATCGACGGCGATGCTGGGCATAAAGCGATACAAACCGTCGTTGCCGTTGGTCCAGGTCTGCTGCTGCACAGCCGTTGCGGGAAACGTGCCGCCGGTAACATTGAATTGATACCAGCGAACACCCGTTGGCCCGGTGCAATTCACGTCCGGACAAACGGTGCTATCCGCCCACAATGATTCCGTGCCGGCGCGGTTCTGGTAAACCATCGGCGTCATGATTTTATCGCCTAGGGTCTGGATTTTGTCGGCTACTCCCTGCTGGGGCACGAGGCTAAAGCCCGCGGCACTGGTGAAGGCGTCAACGTACGGGCTGACTGAGATCTCGGCATTCGGAGTGTGGTTAACACCAACGCCCAAAGTTGAATTCGCTGGGTTTACAAAATCGACATGAAAGAACCGGGCGTGGACCTGGGTCAAGGTCACGCCGCCGGTAGCCGGGCTATCGATAGCCAGCACCATTTCATCTCTGCCCGCAGGTGGCGGATCGCCGGTGCGAAAGCCCGCAGGGACAAAGCTATAGGAATCGCCCAGGCCGGCCAGAGGGACGGTAAAGCCAATGGCGTTGGCAGGGCCACCATTGAGCATGCTGGCGCGGTCAAGCGCATAGGCGCGGACGCCTTCGAAGGCAAGCGTGAGGCCATTAAACAAGTTGACCGTGAAGTGATAGGCGCCGCCAGGCTGCGGGTTATTCCACAACGCGAACTTCGGGTAATCGCCTAGCCAGGTAGGCTGCGCGGGCTCATGTTGCACCGCGTAGAGGAACCATCCGCCGCTGACCGGGTCGCCGGTCTGAGACACGGCGATGCATTGATAGTACGGCCCGGAGCTAGGAAGCCCAGGGAACGCGAAATCGCTTATCACCCAGCGGTCAGCCAGATGGTCGTAGAAAACAAAAGGGTCGCCGGCATTTTGGCCACTGCAAGGCGTGCCCGTTAAGGGGGCGAAGAGTGAGTTGTAGGTGGTTGGTCCCGCCAAAGTGTTGCCGCTTTTGTCAAAAATCTTGAACGCGACGTTAACTGCTTCGATATAATGATTCGGGCCGACATCGCCATCGCTGTCCGGCGGCGCGCAAGCGCAGGCCTCCGCTGCACTCTCCCCCTCGAAGGTCAGCAGCGGGCTCGGTATCGTGGGCGCCGGTCGCCAAACATTTTTCAGCAGTTGCTGGACGTACGGGAGGCCAGAAGTGCCAGATCCTGCTGAAGCTCCTGTCCCGTGCGGATAGCGCGTTAGCGGTTGCTTCTCAATTTCCCCTTCCTGGGGAATGTAAGGGAGCTTTCGTAAATCCTGGTCCAGACGGACCGGACCAACCATCTGGATTACGTCCGGCGCTTGTGTGCCGGGAGACGCTTGGTTTGTAGTGGAGCGATCATTTTTGGTGCCTTTTCCCTGGGCGAACGCACTCGAGAACACGCCCATGCCCAACAGCGCCAGAAAGACGCCGCTCAGAAAGACAAACAGACCGATTAAAACACGCAGATTAAAGAAGGCGGATTGAGAAGATTCCTTTTTCATTGGAGTTTTCCTTTTTGTATTGGTTCACCTGGACAGAGAATGGGACCGTTCGTGCGGTTTCATTCCTTGTTCAGGCTAATTGTTGACTGGATTTGACTGAATCCAGGTCGCGGCCGGAACTAAAACCATCTTCAGGAGGCGCACCGCAAGTGCGGTCTCAGTCGGGTGATTTTAAGCTCCAGTTGGATCTGGAGATCGCGCAAAGCGATGTCCCAGCGAAGGTCCAGCTTCCGAACTCAATCAGCCTGGCCGAAGATGCGTTGAAACGTCGCGTAACGTAATCAGCTTTGCTTTTATTGAAATGCAGCGACCGCTGTCAAGGTTTTATTTTGGTCGGGTTTTCTGGCGTGCATCAGCCGTCCCATCCTAGTCGTAGAATGGCGGCTCGAGGCCCTCCGCGGCCTGCCCCCGTGTCATCCGGCTATTGAGCACACCCAAATACCGCTTCGCGATCTCAAGATTTTGCGCCGCAGCGGGCAGACTTTTTGCTTATTTAATGTCCCCGGCGGGAATCGAACCCACATTTAAGGTTTAGGAAACCCTCGTTCTATCCGTTGAACTACGGGGACGCTCGCCGGAGCGCCATTGTCGATTTGCGACGGAGGATTGTCCAGTGACCGGCGCCAGGAGGTGTCTCAATAGCGGAGATCTAGGCGCAACCCCGCAACCACCGCAGTCGCCGCGGAATCCGCCGCGCCGGGATGAATAATGAACTGCAGATCGGGCTGGAGGAAAACATGATCGCCCAGCGCCAGCCGATAGGTCAGCTCCACCACCTCTTCGTCACCCCCGCCGTCGACCACCTGGTCGCTTAACTGCGCGTAACTGAACCCAAGACCGAGGGTATCGTCGCCCCGGCCAGGCAGTATTCCGCGAAGGTTGAAACCGGCATCAAAACAGAGCGGCACTAGGTTCCGGTCGTCGGGCGCGACCCCGACCCGGCCGAAGACCGCCAGCGAGCGCCCCCGCCCTTCCTCCAGCACGCCAAACTTCCTGCTCCGCGATTGCATAGAATCCCGGGTTGCCGCGTTTCGATCGCCGCCCGCTACCATCTTCGAACCGACCGAAATCATAAAAACCACCGAGCTTGTAGGTTCCCGGCAGACCCGTCGGCTCCACATCGGAGTTGTCTGGAGCGGCCGGATTCACCTGGAAGCCCACTTCGAAAAGAAGTAGCGCGCCATCGTCTCCCCGAAAAGAAAAGCGCGTCCCGTGTTTATCGTTAGTCGCGGGATCGCCGACGTTGCCGCTGAAGGCGGCCGCTTCCGCGTAAAACGAGTCGTTAGGCGCGACGAGCAGTCGCAGCCCGGGCGCCGCCACCGGGAAGATGGGTGCCGCCAGATTTTGGCTGACCAGCGGGATGGCGCCGAAGGAGCTGTTAATGAAGAGCGCCGCCGTAATCGGAAACAAAAAATTCCGCGTCGGCCAGCATCTGTCCGAGCCGGAGAGAAAATTTTCCGTCCCAGAATTCCTGCCGTAGCCATGCTTCATAGAGCCGGACACTGTCGTAGGTGTCGATGTTGCTCAGCACATTCAAATCGTGCACGGTTTCATTCGTTAGGCCGGGACCGGCGGCATAAAGTCCGCTGACCGTAAAAGTGAGGCCTGGCACTCCAGCGGCCTTTTCGAAATCCACTTCCATTCCCGCGAGAAGAAGGCTTTCCCAGATCGCAGCCCGAGTGGTTCCGCCGGCGAGATTGCCACACACTTCCGTGGTCAAATTGACCGGAAAAGTCACGCCCTCACTCACTCGCTTCAGCAGCGAGATGGGATTATCCGTCGCTCGGTCGGAGCGGATGTCGCGCGGCGCCGCGTCCTGGGCGCGGAGGGCTCAGGCAGGCTGAGTTGGCCCAGGGCCAGAAGCAGGCTGACGGCTTGCGGCACCCGGCGGAGAGAATCCATCCCAATCAATACGTTTCGACCGGCGAGCGTTTGCCGTCTTCCGAACTGCGCTCGCGAGCGAGGGTTTCGCCCAGCACCGCCACGCGCAGATTCCAGATCTCGTCGTTGAGCGAAGCGAAGGCGGTTTCCGAGAATTCCTCCGCCGGAGCGAGCCGGGATTTAAATCGCGCGATGCTGAAGAGCGCCGTCTCGAGTTGATCGGCAGGGAGTTTCTCGATATAGCCGAGCGCTTCCTCGATCGCGGGGACACGGTGGCAGATCATCGCGAGATCGTTCCCGGCCCCGATGGCGCGGCGGATGGTCTCTTCGAGGCCGTATTCATTCAGGATCGCGCCCATGTCGAGATCGTCGGTCATGATCAATCCTTCGAAGCCAAGTTCACCGCGCAGCAGGTCCGTCACGATCCGGCGCGAGAGTGAAGCAGCGAGTTTCTCCGGCTCGAAACAGGGATACCAGCCGTGGCAGATCATCATGCTGTCAACCCGGTCGGAGAACTGGCGAAAGACCGCCAGTTCGTGCGCTGCCAGTTCCTCTCGGGTGCGCTCGATCAGCGGCAGGTCGTGATGGGCGTCAATCGTCGCGGCGGAGTAGCCAGGAAAATGTTTGCCGCAGCTCGTGATTCCCACGGCCCGCAGAGCGTCGTTGAAAGCGCCGGCCAGCCTAACGACTTCCTCGACATCGCCGCCGTAGCAGCGGCCGCGGAGCGAGTTATCAGCTTCGTCGTCGAAGGAAATGTCGAGCACCGGGCAGAGATCGAGATTGAATCCAAACAAACGCAGGAGCCGCCCGGTGATCTGGCCATGCCGCCTAACGAGATCGACCTCGCCCTTCTCGCGCAGCTGCTGCGCGTTGGGCGGTTCCTGCCCGATGAGACGCAATCGCGAGACGCGCCCGCCCTCCTGGTCGATGGTGATTATCGGCTCGACCGCGCTCAGGCCGCGCAAGTCGTCAATCAGCTTTCGGAGCTGGAGCGCGCTCTCGATGTTGCGCCCGAAGATGATGAAACCACCCGGCTGAACTCGGCGAAAGAGATCGGCGGTTTCGCGATCGAGTTCTTTCCCCGGAACTCCGGTAAGGATCAGTTGACCCGGTGAAGCGCTCTCCATAACGTCCGACCTTAGGAGCGATGGGACGCGCGCGAAACAAAAAATGGATCGTTAGGCTGGCCGTGTTCTGGCTTGGCCTGGCCAGTGCCCATGGCGCGGTCGAGCTCGGGATCGATGTCCTGAAGGGCCACGATTATTCACTCCTCAAAGGCAAACGAGTTGGGTTGATCACCAACCAGACCGGCGCCGATTCGAACGGGACGAAAACGCGCCTTCTCCTGAAACAGCATTGCAACCTGGTCGCGCTCTACACCCCGGAGCACGGGCTCGATGGCACGGAAAAGGCCGGACGTTATGTGAAGAGCCGCCGCGACCGGGCGACGGGCGTGATGGCTTATTCGCTCTACGGCCCGACGCGCAAACCGACGCCGGAGATGCTGCGCGGGGTCGATGTGCTCGTCTTCGATCTGCAGGATATCGGCTGCCGCAGTTACACCTACATCAGTACGATGGGGCGCTGCATGGAGGCGGCGGGTGAAAACAAGATCCCGTTCGTGGTCCTCGACCGGCCAAATCCGGTCGGCGGTTTGCGCGTCGAAGGTCCGTCGGTCGAGCCGCGCTGGCGATCGTTTGTGAGCGAATTCCCGATTCCTTATGTGCATGGGCTGACCGTGGGCGAGCTGGCCCGGATGGTGAACGGACGGCATTGGACCTCGGTGCCGTGCGACCTCACCGTCGTGCAAATGCACGGCTGGCGCCGGGGCATGACCTGGGACGACACCGGGCTGAGCTGGATCCCGAGTTCGCCGAACATTCCTCGCAGCAATTCGCCGCTCTACTACATCGCGACCGGATTGGTTGGGGAATTGAGCGGGCCAGAGATTGGGATCCCGGGGCCGCGCCCCTTTCAAAGCATCGGCGCCCGCGGGGTCGACCCGGCCACTTTCACCCGCTACCTGCGCGGGATCGACGCGCGCGGAGTCGAGTTCCAGCCCTGGCGCGAGGGCAGCATCGGCGGCAGCAGCCTAACGATCTCGCCCGACGCGCCGGCCAACCTGACCGGGCTCGGCATTTACATGCTGGCGGAATTAAACCGGCAGACGCGTCCCGATCTCTTTCGCCGAACAAGCGCGAGCAAGCTCGACATTTTCTACAAGGTCTGCGGTGGCACTTTCATCCGCGACCAGGTGCGGGAAGGAATCCCTCCCCGCACCATCGTGGCCCGCTGGCTGCCTAACGAAGACGAGTTTCGGCGCACCCGCGCCAAATACCTCCTCTATTAAAAAGCGATCGCCGCCTGATCCTTGTCGCGAAAGTCAGCCCTCAAGGAATCGTGACCTGAACTTCGTTGGAGCAGTCGCCGGAGTCCGTCTCACACACCTGGTAGGTGAATGTCGACCCGCTCGCATTCCGGAGATTGTCTTGGGTGCTGCCATCGTCTGCCGTCGTTTGTACCACGGCGCCGTCCCGCAGGACGTTCATGTCGCCGCCGTCGGCGGGTTCCCAGGTAAGCGTTACTCTGGCTTTATTTCCCCGCGCACGAGTAGACGCCGTCAGCGTGATCTCCCCGCCACCAACTGAATCGACCGCGGCAAGGATATTGACCCGGCCCCATCCAAAGACGTTGTTTGGCGGCCCCGCAGCACCGCACAGGGTGGAAGTGATCACCTGAGTCGTGCTGTTCAGGATTGTCTGGCTCGCATCGATTTGATTCTGGAGTTCGGGATGGGCCGACCAGAGCAGGGCCACTGCCCCGGCGATATGCGGAGTCGCCATGGATGTGCCGCTGGCAAACGTATAGGCGCTATCGGAACTGTTGGTGGCCGAGCGAGTATTTGTGCCCGGAGCAGTGATATCCGGTTTTGTCCGGTTGCTGCCATCGACAGTGACTGGGCCGCGGCTGCTAAAGGAGGCGATGGTGTCGGTGCTCGTGTTCAGGGCCCCGACTGTGTAAGATGCCTCATAAAACGACGGAGGGTCGATCGTGGTGGAACAGCTCGGCCCCGCATTACCTGCCGCGACCACCATCATGATGCCGGCAGCCGCTTGAGCTTCGACGGCGGCTTGCAGAGTCGTCACCGAACAACCTTCCGAAGTCGGGCAGCCCCAGGAGTTAATTGTCACGTCCGGTGCCTTGGTCGGGTCGCCCGTTCCACCGCCCACCGGGGTAGGCGCCAGGAAAAATTCCATGCACTCGATATAAGTCGCGGGCGTGCCGACGCCGACATTCATGTTCCGACAGGCCATCCACTTTGCGCCAGGCGCCATCCCGATCTGGTTGCCAGCGCCGTCGTCGCCGATCGCCGTGCCTGTGGTGTGGCTGCCGTGAAAGAAATCATCGCAAGGCACGGCGGAGTTTGGCCCGCAACTGCCGCCTCCAGTGTGGATGCTGTCGTGCCAGTTGAAATTATGGTCGGCCGTAACGCCGTTCCAGCCGCGGTAATGAGGCTTGAGTGCGTTATGCGTCCACCGCACACCGGTATCGGCGCTGGCAATGACGATATTCTGTCCAGTGAATCCCTCCGCCCAGACGGATGGCGCATTAGTGTAAACGATTCCCGGCTCGACCGTCGCCGGCGCACTCGGCCGCAACGGCCCTTCCAGCGCCTCCTCCGGTTGAGGAAACGAATTTTTGATTTGCGGGTTGCCCTCGACGCGCGCCACGTCCGGGCGAGCAGCCAGCGTCTCCGCGATCTCCTTGCTGCCCTTCACTAAAATTGCGTTCACGATATAGAAGGAACGATGCTCGAGGCCGCGTTCCCGCAGCCACTGCAGGATTGAGCTCTGCGTCGCCTGGCTTTTATTCCATAGGGCATCACGCACGAAGCGGCCTTTTTCGCTTTTCGTGCTCAGCGCCGCGGCGCCGCCCAGATCGGCTTGGTCGGCCAGCACAACCATGAACTCGGCCTGCTTGCCGCCCGCGGTGTGTTCAGTCACCCACGGAGCGATTTTGCGCAGCGCGGCGGCCTGCTCAGGCCCGCTCGACTGGCTCACGGCGCGCGACGAAGCGACCGCCCCGAGCGCGGCCGCCACCGCGGCGGCGAAGAAAAGAGAACCAACGATACGCCGTAACGGCCCGGTTTTGGAGTGATTGCGTGTTTCCATGAATGCCATCGTCACCGAGGTCGCCGCTCGCGATCAAGAAAAATCGCCTGCTGTAACTATTGGCTTGGGAACATCACCTCAAAACGCTTTCCTCGGCGGGAACGCACGTGGGGCGTCGAGTTTCGCCCAACGGCACTGCCGGGCAAATCTCAATTCGTCAGACCCCAGGACAAAGCGCAGACCCCAGGAAGAAGCGTAGCTATCCGGCGCGGCAGAGCGGCGGTGCGGTGCATGAGGCTTGTCCGCCGCACAGTTCAGCGGGTATCGTCGCCAACATGGCAGCTTCCACCGTGGCCCAATACCTCGCCGCACTCCCCGCGGATCGTCGCGCCGCGCTCAGCGCCGTGCGCAAGGTGATCAATGAGAACCTGCCGGGCGGATACGAGGAAGGGATGCAGTTCGGGATGATCGGCTGGTACGTCCCGCCGTCCGTGTATCCGTCGGGCTATGGCGAGAATCCCAAAGTCACATTCAGCGTTTCAGCGTTTCAGCTTTCAGGGTTTCAGTTTTTCAGAAGGTTGCGTCCGCTTCAAATCGTTGGCGGACCTGGCTCTCGACGTGGTCGGCCGCGCCGTTGCGCGCGTGTCC
>JBBPZS010000034.1:0-5531 GCA_038198605.1 Chthoniobacterales bacterium
CGATGAGTAGCGACATCTTCCCCGATCGGGGCACAAAGGCCCCTCCCACATTGCTGCCGCGCAATTATGCCAATCTACCAACTGGAGAGAAAACAGGTCGTCTTGTTAGGCTTAGATGATTGTTGGCGCTTTTTTTCCGACCCGCGAAATCTTAAGAAGATCACGCCGCCCTCGATGAATTTCGTGATCAAGCGCGAGCTGCCGCCGGAAGTTTATCCCGGCCTGATGATCGAATACACCGTCTCGCCATTGTTAGGCATTCCGCTCACCTGGCTGACTGAGATCGTGCAGGTGGACCCGCCGCATCGCTTCGTGGACGAGCAACGGGTCGGCCCCTACCGCATCTGGCATCACGAACATTTCTTCAGCGCCCTGCCCGAAGGCGGGACCGAAGTGCGCGACCTCGTGACCTACGTCCCGCCCCTGGGGCCGTTCGGCGCGGTTCTGAACCAGTTCCTCATCCGCCCGCAGCTGGAGAAGATTTTTGATTACCGGCGCGAGCATCTTCCGCAGGCTCCGGGCGAAGCGGCGGCTTGACCCCACCGTTAAAACCGCTTTACCTAACGTCTCACCAACTTCGGAAAGGAAGCGCCTTTGGAACTTAAAGATATCAAAGCCATCATCGACCTGATGAAAAAAAATGACCTCTCCGTTTTCGAAATGGAGAAGGACGGCTTCCGGCTGAAGCTGCAAAAAGGAGCGGGCGAACAGACGGTCTTCGCCGCGCCGCCCATGCCGCAGACGAGCGCCTCGCCGGCCGCGGGCGGGGGAACGGCTGGGCCCAGCCCGGCCCCGACCACGGGCGTTCCGCAGGCGAGCGATGCAAGCAAGGAGATCTCTTCCCCGATGGTCGGCACCTTTTACCGGGCCGCCTCGCCGGAATCGCCGCCCTTTGTCGATGTCGGCCGGGAAGTGAACGAAGACACCGTCGTCTGCATCATCGAGGCGATGAAAGTGATGAACGAAATCAAAGCCGAGGTCAACGGGGTGATCGCCGAGGTGGTGGCGGAAAACGGCAAGCCGGTGCAGTTCGGACAGGTTCTTTTCAAGGTTCGTTAGGCGGAGGCGCGGTCGACGCCGGAAATCGAGCGCGTCCCTCGCTTTGCTTCAGATTCATGTTTGAAAAAATCCTGATCGCCAATCGCGGAGAAATCGCCCTCCGCGTCATCCGCGCCTGCAAGGAACTCGGTATCCGCACGCTCGCGGTATATTCCGAGGCCGACGTCGATTCGCTGCACGTGCAGCTGGCCGACGAATCGATCTGCATCGGTTCGGCTCCCAGTTCCGATAGCTACCTCCGGATCGATCGCATCATGAGCGCGGCCGAAGTGGGCGACGTCGATGCGATTCATCCCGGTTATGGTTTCCTGGCCGAGAACGCGCACTTTGCCGAGGTCAGCGAGAGCTGCAAAATCAAGTTCATCGGGCCGACGCCGGCCGCGATGCGCGCGATGGGCGACAAGAATTCCGCCCGATCCGCCGCCCGCAAAGCCGGGGTGCCGGTGACACCGGGCAGCGATGGCATCGTCGATTCCGAAGCGGAGGCGATCAAGGTCGCGAAAAAAATCGGCTATCCGCTCATGATCAAGGCGGTTTCCGGCGGTGGCGGGCGCGGCATGCGCGCGGCGCATAACGAAGTCAGCCTGCTCCAGGGTTTTCACAGCGCGCGCATGGAAGCAGAGAAGGCTTTCGGGAATGCCGAGGTTTACATCGAGAAGCTGATCGTAAACCCGCACCACATCGAGTTTCAGATCATGGCCGACAATTACGGCAACACTGTTCACCTGGGCGAACGCGATTGCTCGATCCAGCGGCGGAACCAGAAGGTGATCGAGGAATGTCCTTCGCCTCTGCTCACGCCGGCCTTGCGGAAACGGATGGGCAACGCCGCGATCAAACTCGCGCAATCGGTCGATTACACCAATGCCGGGACGATGGAGTTCCTGGTCGACCAAAAGGGCGGCTACTACTTCATCGAGATGAACACCCGTATCCAGGTCGAGCACACGATCACGGAGGAAGTTTACGGGTGCGACCTGGTGAAGGAGCAGATCCATATCGCGGCCGGTGACAAACTTTCGCCGCATGTGGCCAAACCGATGGCGCGCTCGCACGCCATCCAATGCCGGATCAACGCTGAGGATCCGGCGCGCAATTTCCAGCCCTCACCCGGGCGGATTAGTTTTTATTACGCCCCCGGCGGTCGCGGGGTGCGGATCGATTCCCACGCCTACACCGGCTACACCGTCCCGCCTAACTATGACTCGATGATCGCGAAACTGATCGCGGTCGGCGCGACGCGCGAGTCGGCTATCGCCCGGATGCGGCGGGCGCTGGGGGAGTATCTCATCACAGGAATCAAGACGACGATTCCGTTTCACAACGCGATCATGCGCAACGCCGATTTCCGCAATGGCCATTACGACACCGGCTTCGTCGATCGGATGATGAACTCGGAAGCGTTTGAGCTGCGGCCTTCCAACGGCCGCCTGACCGATTGAGCGCGGCGGATGCGCTCCGGCGCGCGCGGCTCTACGCCATCATCGATCTCGCTTATGTCACGCCCAGTCGGGCGGAGTCTGTCGCGGAAGATCTGATCCGGGGCGGGGCTGATCTCATTCAGCTCCGGGGAAAAAAAGAGAGTCCGGCCGAGCTCACCCGGGTCGCGGAAAGATTGCGTCGCCTAACGAGCAGCGCGGGCGTGCCCTTGATCATCAACGATCACGCCGAAATCGCGCGCGAGATTCCAGTAGAAGGCCTGCACCTCGGCCAGGACGATCTCGGCATCGCGGTCGCGCGCGAAATCGTCGGACGCGCCTGCTGGATCGGCAAATCGACCCACAGCCTCGCGCAAGCCGTCGCCGCTGAGGCCGAGGGCGCGGACTATATTGGCTTCGGCCCGCTCTTCGCTACTCCGACCAAACCCGACTACACACCGATCGGCACGGACGAAATCCGGGAGGCGCACGAGCGGGTCTCGCTCCCGATCTTTTGCATAGGCGGGATCAAATTGGAGAATCTCCCGGCGGTTCTGTCGGCTGGCGCGCAGCGCGTCGTCATCGTATCTGGCTTGCTGCAAAGCGAGGATATTTGCGCCGTCACCCACGCCGCGAAAGAGTTGCTCGCCGAAAATCAGAAATCAGAAATCAGAAATCAGAAATAGCGCATGTCTGTTCTCGTTGTTGGATCCATTGCCCTCGACACCGTCAAAACCCCGGTGGAGGAACACGCCGATCAGCTCGGCGGCTCCGCTTCCTACGCCGCGGTCGGGGCGAGCTTTTTCGCGCCGGTTAATCTCGTCGGAGTGGTCGGCGACGATTTCCCAAAATCGGAATTCGATTTCTGGAAGTCGCGCAACATCGACGCCTCGGGCGTACAGCAGGTCGCTGGCAAAACTTTCCGTTGGTCGGGCGAATACGCCTGGGATCTCAACACCCGCGAAACAAAATCAGTCGCGCTCAACGTCTTTGAAAATTTCGAGCCGGACCTGCCGGAAAATTTCCGCGAAACAAGATTCGTTCTCCTCGCCAATATCGCGCCTTCCCTGCAATCTCACGTTCTCGAGCAGATGCGCCGCCCGCGTTTCGTCGTCGCCGACACGATGGATCTTTGGATTGAGACGACGCGCAAAGATCTCGACGCGCTTCTTCCGCGGGTCGACCTCCTCATCCTGAACGACAGCGAAGCGCGCCAGATGACGGGCGACACCAGCCTCATCCGGGCCGGGCGCGCCATCCGGCGGATGGGGCCGAAATATGTCGCGGTCAAAAAAGGCGAACATGGCGCGCTCCTTTTTGGGCCGGACGATTTTTTCAGCTGCGGTGCCTATCCGCTGGAAGACATCCACGATCCGACCGGGGCGGGGGACACCTTTGCCGGCGGCCTCGCCGGTTATCTCGCGGGCCGGGGCGACGGCGAGGTGGATTTCGCGCTTCTCCGCCGGGCGGTCATCTACGGCAGCGTGCTGGCGAGTTTTAATGTCGAGGCGTTCAGCCTCAAACGGCTGCGAAGCCTAACGAGCGAGGAAATCGACGAGCGCTACGAAATGTTTCGGCTCATGAGCCAGTTCGAGGTCTTGCCATAGCGCCGGCGAGTCTTCCTCCGGGGAGCACGGGCTGCCAGCCCGTCATTCGGCGCAGTCTGCGCCGAAACCGAGCGGAGAAACCGCGATCGCTCAAGATGGATCATCGAGCGGAGCCGACGCTTACACTGCGATCAGCCATTAACCTTCTCTCCCGCCCGCCCGCTGCGCTCCGTTCGGCGCAACCTGCGCCGAACCACGGGCTGACAGCCCGTGCTCCCCGGAATTTTTTGTGCGCCGCATGGGAGAGTGCTCCTATTGAGAGCTGATGGGAAAGCTGCACCTCGGCGTCAACGTCGATCATATCGCCACTCTCCGGCAGGCGCGTTACGCGACCACGCCGGACTCGAAGAACGCCGAGCCCGACCCGGTGATCGCGGCCAGTCTCTGCGAGCGAGCGGGGGCGAGCGGCATCACCGCGCATCTCCGGGCCGATCGCCGTCACATGCAGGACCGCGATCTGGAACGGCTCCGCGCCAACATCATGACGAAGCTCAATCTCGAGATGGGCAACACCCCCGAGATCATCGATTTCGCACTTCGCCTGCAACCGGATGAAGTCTGTCTCGTGCCGGAAAACCGGGCCGAGATCACAACCGAGGGCGGCCTCGATCTCGTTAGGCACGAACGGGAACTGGTCCCGACCATGAAACGGCTGAACGCGGCCGGCATTCGCGTCAGCCTCTTTATCGATCCGGAACCGGGGCAGGTCGACGTTGCGGTGCGGCTGGCGACCGACATCGTCGAATTGCACACCGGCGCGCTGGCCAATGCCTACACCGAAAAGATCGAGCAGCAGGAACTGGAGCGGCTGCGCGCGGCCGCAATGCGCGCTTCCAACTTCGGCCTTCAGGTCAATGCCGGCCACGGGATCAACTACCGCAACATTTCTCTCATCCACCGCATCCCGCACCTGGTGGAATTAAACATCGGGCATTCCATCGTGGCGCGGGCGCTGTGGGTCGGGCTCGAATCGGCGGTGAGCGAAATGCTCGCCTTGATGCAAAACTACCAGGGATGAGAATCATTGGCATCGGCATCGACCTGGTCGATTGCGCCCGGATCGAAAATTCGATCGAGCGTTTCGGCGACCGCTTTCTGCATCGCGTCTTCACCGAGGGCGAGATTGCTTATTCCAACTCGATGAAATTTCCGGCGCGCCATTTCGCGGCCCGCTTTGCGGCGAAGGAGGCGCTCTCGAAAGCGTTCGGAACCGGCATCGGCAAATCGATGGGCTGGCGCGATCTCGATGTGCAGAAAAGAGAAAGCGGCGAGCCGTTTGTCGTCCTCAGCGGTGGCGCCGAAAAAACGGCGAACCAACGCGAAGTCGCGCACATCTGGATCAGTCTGAGCCACACCGAAAACAGCGGGATGGCGACGATCATTCTCGAAGCGCACGATCGATGAGGGCCGCTCGCGGTGGTGAATGTGGGAGGGGCCTTTGCGCCCC
>JBBPZS010000035.1:0-13843 GCA_038198605.1 Chthoniobacterales bacterium
CCCTCCCACGTTAAGGGATCACCAGCGACTGTCCCGGCTTCACGTCGCCTGGCTTCGAAATCACGTCCGGGTTGGCGTCGAGAAGGCGCTGCCAGCGAGCCGAGCTCTTGTAAAACTTGCGCGAGATCGAGGCCAGGGTGTCGCCCCGCTGCACGGTGTAGCTACGCTCTTTCCCGGTTCGCTTTATCTTTTTGTTAGGCGGGCCTTTCGCCCGGGCGGTTTTGTCGGCGGCGTTGGCGGCTTTTTCCCGGGCCCAGCGTTCGCTGACCTGTTTGCGCAGGTTCAGGTTTTCGTTGTTTAACCGCACCAGCTCGGCCCGCGGCACCATCGAATCGCCGGTCAGATTGGTCAGGAGCGTGAGTTCATCGCGTTTCATGAATCCCTTCACCTCCTGGGCCCGTTTCCCGGCCGGCTCGAGGGTAAGGAAGCGCTTGAAATGATGCAGTGCGTTCAGTGGATCATTCATCTTGTCGTCGTAAATGAGCGCGAGCTTGTAGTGGACGTCGGCCGAGCAGGCGGTGCCGTCGAGAGCCGCTTCGTAAAGATTGATCGCCTCCGCATAGCTGCCTTGAGTCGCTTTCGCGTCCGCGTCCTTTCCCAGCTGCACTTGGCGCGGCACAATCATGCGATTGCAGGCTGTCAGCAGAGCCAGGCAAAGCAGGATGACGCACGTTGCTTGTCCTGCTCCTGCTCCTGATCTTGCTCCTGCTCTTTTCTTCGGAATCATTCGAGCAGGATTAGGAGCATGAGCAGGAGCAGGAGCAGGAAGATTTAATAACGCGGAACATCAGGATCAACTTGCTCCGACCAGGCATCGATCCCGCCGGCCACGTTCGCCACCCGGGCGAAACCGTTTGTGCGCAGAAACTCAGCCGCTCGTTCACTGCGTACTCCGCTGTGGCACAAAACGAAAATATCCTTTTCCTGGTCCAACTCGCGCCAGCGGGCGGGCAGTTCGCCTAACGGAATCAAGCTTGCCCCTGCGATCTGGGCCATCTCGACCTCAAACGGCTCCCGCACATCGAGGAGGACGAAAGGCGAACCGGAGCGCAGCCGTTTTTCCAGTTCGCGCACTTGAATTTGCGGCACCGCTTTCGTCAGGTCCGGCGCGCCCTGGCAAAAAGCTTCGTAATCGATCGGCGCGGTGATCGTCGGCCGCGTCCCGCAGACCGGGCATTCCGGGTCTCGCTTTAGATTAAATTCGCGGAACTTCATTTTCAGCGCGTCGAAATGGACGAGCCGGCCGATGAGCGGTTCGCCGATGCCGAGAATGAGCTTGAGCGCCTCGGTCGCCTGCATCGTTCCGACGATGCCGGGCAGGATGCCAAGCACTCCCGCCTCCGCACAGCTCGGGACCGCGCCGGGCGGCGGCGGCTCGGGGAAGAGGCAGCGATAGCAGGGCCCGCCGAGGTGGGGAGCAAAAACGGTCGTTTGCCCGTCGAAGCGAAAGATCGAGCCGTAAACGTTAGGCTTGCCCGCGAAGACCGCGACATCGTTCGAAAGATAGCGAGTCGAGAAATTATCCGTGCCATCCACGATCAAATCGTAGTCGCGCAAAATCACCTCGGCATTCCCACTCTCGAAGCGGCAGGGGTGCAGCCGCACCTCGATCTGCGGGTTCACTTCGCGCAAACGTTCGCGCGCCGATTCGGTTTTGGCGCGGCCGACGTCCCCGGTGCCATGGAGTAACTGGCGATGAAGATTCGAGAGCGCGACCCGGTCGTTATCAACCAGCCCGATCGTGCCGACCCCGGCCGCGGCAAGGTAAAGTGCGGCCGGCGATCCGAGACCGCCCGCGCCGAGACAGAGGACGCGGGCCGCTTTCAGGCGTTCCTGCCCGGCGAGGCCAATCTCCGGCAGCATGATCTGCCGGGAATAGCGCCGGCGTTCCTCCTCGTTCAGGCCCATGCCGGCCTGTTCGTTAGGCGAAGGTTCCGCTATTTTTTGGCCAGGTCCCATTTGATCCCCACGATCCTCTGATCCGCGAAGCGCTTCAAGGATTTCGGGAAAACGAGATGAATCGCGCCTTTCCGTTTCGCGAGGCCGACACTGCCGAACTCGGTGCCGCTTTCCGAACGCAAAATCGAGAGCACGCGGTTTTTCCGGATCTGCGCCTGCAGCGCGCGATCATTTTCCGGTGCTTGCCAGAGTGTGTAGACCTGCGGTTGGCCGCAGGCTTCGACGACCACGCTGAAGCGAGTGGATTTCACCTTGAGCAGCTTCATCGGAAAGGGTGGGCGGCGCAGGAAAAGAAAAGACCGCCAGAGGACTACGGCAAAGAGAATCAGAGTACCGTTGCTGCATTCCTGCCCTGGCGGGGTTCGTTAGTCCTCAGTCCATAGCCCCTGACGGAGACGGAACTTCCCGCGAAGCAGGGTTCCGCGCAATTGCTTTCTCAGTCGCGTTGACAGCCCACGGCCGATCTGATTCGATGCGGCGTGAAATTGATTCTCCTGCTCTGCGTCCTCACGCTCGGCCTGACCTCGTGCACTACTTTGTCGAACCGGCGCGATCTTTATAACCCGAGCGAGGACGCCGGTCCCTGCAACGCGACGCAGCAAAAGAAGGCGGCCCCTGGCACCATGCCCGCGCAGGAAGGACCACTGCCGCCGGCGCAATAGCGCCTGGATCGGGGATCGATCGCAGAAGAATCGCGGCCGACCGCAAGCTTGTAGACGTCTCCCTGTGGGAGACGCGGGGGTTAGTTCGCTTGGCAGGAGTGGCGCCCGCGCTTCGCAGAGCGAAGCGTCTACAAGAAGCGGCGACCCGCCAGGCGGGAAACCGTTTTCGCCTAACGAATCAGAGCCCGAGCAGGCCGCGCTGCCACTGTACGAGAAGGGTCTGGCTGCGGCTTGGGTCGGCCGCGATGCCCTCGATCGCGCTCCGCGGCGCGATGAAAGCGGGGTCGAGCGCCAGCTCCTTGGCGTGGTGATCGCGCCGGCGGCGAAGTTCTTCCACCTTCTTGTCGAAGCCGGGGGTGCGCGTCCGGCTCAGGCGCAGCGGCCGCTGCGGCCAGGCGGATTCGGGCAGGGCCAGAGCTTCGCGTGCTGCATCCAGAAATCCGCACCGTCGCCGCTCCGAAAGATGGCGGAAGTCCGGAGTCTCGCCGGCCACGAATTGCTGCGCGGCATCGATCATGGCGCTGTTTTGCAGAATGTGAAACGAAGGCCGGTCGGCCTGTTTGGCCTCGCGATCGCGCCAGTGCCAGATGGCGCGGAGAACGGCGCCGGTTTGCGGCGGTAAGGTGCCGCTGCCGGTGATGCGCCATGCTTCATCCGGGTCCCGCTCGCGCGAGACCAGGGTTTGTTCGAGCGCGCGCTGGCAGGATTGGCGAAACCAATCCATTCGTCCGAGCGTCTGCATCTTTTCCTCCATTTTTGCCGCGAGTGGGAGGAGAAAATGGGTGTCGTTTTTGGCGTAGTCTGCCATCGCTGGAGGAAGCGGACGGCGCGCCCAATTCGCCTTTTGCGAGCCCTTGGCCAGGGTGACATCGAAGTATTGCTGCACGAGAGCGGCGAGACTGAATTCGCGCAAACCGAGCAGGCGGGCGGCGATGACGGTGTCGAAGACTCGGCTCACCGGAAGATCATAGGTGCGCCGGAGCAGGCGGAGGTCAAAATCCATTCCCTGCAAAACAATTTCGCGCTCGGCCAGGGCAGTGCAGAGGGGCTGGAGATCGAGCGGCGCGAGCGGGTCGACGAGAATGTCCTCCCCGTCAAAAGTCAGCTGAATCAGGCACAACTTCTCGAAGTAACAGTGCAAGCTATCGGCTTCGGTATCGACCGCGACGCGTTCGAATTGGCGCAGCCGCGGGAGGATTTCCGCGAGTTGTGAATCGAAGGCGATCACCGGAGGCCAGCGAGCAAGAGTTCGGCGTTGGACTTGGTCGCGTGCAGATTTTTGATCAGCTGCTCCATCGCTTCCAAGGGCGGGAGGGCGGCCATCGCTTTGCGGAGGAGCTGCACCCGGGCCCATTCCTCGGGATGGTAAAGCAGGTCTTCGCGCCGGGTGCCAGACTGCTGGATGTGAATCGCCGGATAAAGCCGTTTCTCGACCAGCGAACGGTCGAGGTGCAACTCCATGTTGCCGGTGCCCTTGAATTCTTCAAAGATCACTTCATCCATCCGGCTGCCGGTTTCGATCAAGGCCGTCGCCAGAATCGTCAGGCTGCCGCCTTCCTCGACGTTGCGGGCCGCTCCGAAAAAGCGTTTCGGCTTGAGCAGCGCCTTCGATTCTACCCCGCCCGACATGGTGCGGCCTTTGCCTTTGACGAGGGAATTATAACCGCGCGCGAGCCGTGTAATGCTGTCGAGGAGAAGGACGACGTCTTTCTTTTGCTCGACCAGGCGTTTGGCCCGTTCGCTCACCAATTCTGCGACCTGGACGTGGCGAGTCGGCGGTTCGTCAAAAGTCGAGCTGTAGATCTGGCAATCCACTTCGCGCTCCAGATCGGTCACTTCTTCCGGGCGCTCGTCGACGAGCAAGATAATGAGGACGATTTCGGGATGATTCATCCGGATCGCCTTCGCGATCTGTTTGAGCAAAATGGTTTTTCCGACGCGCGGCGGCGCGACGATGAGACCGCGCTGGCCACGCCCGAGGGGTGTGAGCAGATCGACCGCGCGGACGCAGGCGGAATCGGCCGAGTTGTTCTCCAACATGATCCGGCCTTCCGGGAAAAGCGGGGTCAGGCTATCGAAGGCGGTTGGCACCTGCCATTGGTCGGTCGGCTGGTCTTCGATCGAAATGACGTGATCGAGCATGAGCGATTTTTCGCGCTCGCGCGGGAGGCGAACGGTGCCGGCAAGCGATTGCCCGGGGCGGAGGCCAAAGTGGCGGATGAGATGATGGGGCACGGCGATGTCTTCCGGGAGCGGGAGAAAATTGAGGTGAGGCGAGCGCAGCATCGCCGGGCCGTCGTTAGGCAACTCCAGGAATCCGCTCGTGCGCACGACCTGGCCGCGCGCGATGAGGTGGCGCATGAGATCGACCAGCATTTGATGCCGGGTCCGGCCGGGATGGGGATGAAGCTCAAAGCGGCTGAACAATTCCTGGAGCGCGGCCGGGCTCAGCTCCTGGAGCGCAGGCAAATCGAACACTTCCGTGGGCTCGTTAGGCTGGGGCGCCAGGGTGGGGATGGAGGCGTGGTCGGGGGCGGTGAGCGTCTGGTCGTCCATGGCGGTTACTTCCAGAATCGCGCCAGGATTTCAACCTGCGCTTCGAGGATGGAGAGCGGCCCGTTATTCCAGATCAGATGATCGGCGCGGGAGATTTTTTGTGGGAGTGGCATTTGCGATTCAATCATGGCGAGCGCAGCGCTGGCGGAGAGGTGGGCCCGGGCCATCAGGCGTTGCTGTTGGATGGCGGGGGAGCAGGCCACGACCACAACGCGGTCGCATAAAGATTCACCTTCGGTTTCATAGAGGAGCGGGATATCGGCCAGGAAAAGTTGGCCGGACTGGCGGCTTTCCTCCGCCGCAGTGGACCACTGGTGGCGGATGCGCGGATGGAGGATTTGCTCGAGCGCGCGCTTCTTTTCCGAATCGAAGAAGACTATCGCCCGAAGTGCGGCACGATTCAACACGCCGTCGGCAGAAAAAATCGCGTCTCCAAATTCCTCCAGCAAAAGGCGGCGAACGTCAGGATCTTCATCCGTTAGGGAGCGGGCGGCGCGGTCGGCGTCAAACAGTGCGGCGCCGGTCCGGTCGTGCAGGAGACGGGCGAAAGTCGATTTACCGGTGGAAATGCCACCGGTGATGCCGATGACGGTTGCGGGTTTGAGCATGAGAAAGTCAGCCGGTGATAGAAGAAAACGCGGACCGGCGCAACCTTATCGCACTTAGCAAAAGCCTGGGCTGATTTCCAAGTCTGGCCGCATCCGTTGCACGGGCGCTCGACTGGGTGTCGGGACCCGTCCGGCGATCACAACCCGCCGCGGCAATGGGATGACGAAGTACTCGCTACTTTTTGTAGTAGGGAACTTCCGGCAGAACCGGCTGTTCGATTTGGGTGATCGTTTCGGTTCCTCTTCTTCTTCCGTCGAATTGATCGGTTGACCGGTTGGGTTGACCAGGCGCGCGGTCACGAAGATGACCAGGTTGCGTTTGATGTGCTGCTCGGTGTTGGTGCGGAAGAGCCGGCCGACGATCGGGATGTCGCCGATGATCGGGGTGCGGTCCTCGGCTTTCTGCACGTCCTCGCGCATCAGGCCGCCGAGCACCACGGTCTGGTCGTCCCAGACGCTGACGCTGGTCGTGACTGTGCGGGAGTTGAAGATGGGCTGGTTGATGACGTTAGGCGTGAGGACGAAGCTCTGCGAAATGCCCAATGCGTTGACGGAGACGCATTGAATCGGGCTGCCGTAGTTGATGAAAACCTCAAACTCGAAGCAACGCCGGCGGAAAACAGCACCGCTGGGTTTTGCTTGTGCTCGCGTCTGCTCCGCCGGTAGTCTCGTAAAAACCACCAGAAAATACATTATGCTTACTCGATTCTTCTCCGCCCTCTTGCTCGGCTCCTCGCTTTTTTTCCCGGTCGCGCTCGCCTCGGCGGCGCCGACGATCCAGTTGGTCGTGCCGACCTTCGATTATCCGGGGGACAATTATCACACGACAATCGCAAGGGGCGTGGCTAATAACGGGACGGTCGTGGGAACCGTGGACGATGCAACCACCGGGAATAGGCTCAGCTTCGAGCGCTTCGCCGACGGCAGCTTTAGCGCGCCGTTCGCTTTCCCGGGTTCGCCGGGCACGTTTGCCAAAGCGGTGAATAATTCCAACCTGATCTGCGGTTCGATCACGGGGACTAACGGCACTCTGCTATCCGGGTTTTTCTACGACGGCGTGACTTTCACCCAATACGACCTGCCCGGAGCGACCACGACCTCTCTCACGGGATTAAATGACGCGGGCGACTTCTGCGGTTACTCTACTACCAACGGCACGGCAGGAACCACTGCCTTCGTGAACATCGGGGGAGCGTTCGTGATCTTTACGCTGCCGGGAGTGACCGAGGTCTATCCCGAGGGGGTGAATAATCTGGGGCAGGTAGCCGGCTACTACCTCGATCCAAATATTCGTTTGGTTTTCCACGGCTTTTTCCGCGACACGGATGGGACTCTCACTTTCCCGCTCGATCACGCTCACTCGGCCAGCACGCAGATTTTTGGATTGAATGACAACGGCTTCCTGGCGGGCGCCGGGATGAGCAGCGGCAATGTCTCCCATGGTTTTGTCCTGAAGTTGCCACGGCGCTATGTCTCGTTTGAATACGCGGACTCGGAGTTTGGGCCGACCATTACGGGCATCAATAACTCGGGCCTCCTTCCGGGCTGGTATTTTCTAGAGTCGGACCTCGATATTCACAGCTTCATCGCCCAGCTGGTGAGGTAGGCGCGGCACTGCGACGCGACCGGTTTTGACAACCGGCCTTTAGAATTACCAGAACGAACCGGCCGCAACACCAAACCCTTCTCGTTTGACGCAAACGTCTCGATTTTTTAACCGTAGAAGGCGACTCCGACCCTTTGGTCCTTTTTTTATCGCCGAGTTAATCGTCATGGGCTTGGTGTGATGCAGGGGTCAGCGCGTGAATCGTGCAAAACCGGAGACGGGCGAGATGGGGAACTCGGGTTTATGCCGCAAGACAAATCAAAGTTGCCGCCCGGTGTCCAGAAAAACATTCCGCCGCTTGTTTCACTGAGTAGTGTTGATTGGTTGTCAGTCAGCCAGTGCCGTTGAAGGAGGGGCGCTGTATCAGCGCCCACGGCGGTTGCAAACCGCCGCTCCTTGCCCAGCAGCGACCAGACATTTTTTAAGCACAACCGCAGCCTGGCAGCCTATTTTTTGTAATACGGCACCTGGGGCAGAACCGGCTGCTCGATTTGGGTGACCGTTTCGGTCTCCTCTTCTTCTTCCGTGGAATTGATCGGCTGTCCGGCTGGATTGACCAGGCGCGCGGTCACGAAGATGACCAGGTTGCGCTTGATGTGCTGCTCGGTGTTGGTGCGGAAGAGCCGGCCGACGATCGGGATGTCGCCGATGATCGGGGTGCGATCTTCGGTTTTCTGGACGTCCTCGCGCATGAGGCCGCCGAGGACAACGGTCTGCCCGTCCCACACGCTTACGCTGGTCGTGACTTTGCGGGAGTTGAAGATGGGCTGGTTGATAACGTTAGGCGTGAGGACGAAACTCTGGGAAATGCCAAGCGCGTTAACAGAAACGGATTGGATTGGGCTGCCGTAGTTGATGAAGCCCTCGAACTCGACCACCTGCGGGACGAGGTTGAGGTCGATCGTGACGCCATCTGGGCCGACAACCGGCTCAACCTCCAGGGTGACACCGGTGTTGCGCGTCTCGAAGCCAGTGGGGGTAGTGGGCGTGACGGGGAAGGCGCCTGAGGTAGCGCCAGTGAGGCCGCCCGCGCCGCTCACGACGACACCCGAGTCGGTCCGATCCGGGATTTTTGGCGGATCAAACTGGGTCGGGTAACGGAATTCGCGTACGATTTCGATCACAGCGCGCTGGCCGCTTTTGGTCGTGACCCGCGGGGCGGAGAGAAGGTCGACGCCCTTCTTCTGGTTCAACGCCCTAACGACGACTTGGAATTGCGGATCGGTAAAAACGCCGCTTAAGCCGAAGATGCCAGGTGCAAGCGAACTGGCGCCGGGGATACCAAAGAGAAGCGCATCCAGCGCGTTGGCGGTGATGGCGAGCTGGCCGCTGCGATTGCCGCCGGTGACCGGGAAACCACCGACCGGCGCACCGCCGGGCGGGACAAAGGGGAAGTCGTTAGGGTTAGTCGCTTGACCGGTGCCGGAGGTTCCGCCGCCGCCGAAGACGCGGTTCGATCCGGGGACGTTAAATTGGCCCAGCAACCAATCGAAGCCGAGCTCCTTCAGGTTGTTTTGCGTGATCTCGACAAACTTCGCCTCGATCTCAACCTGTTTCGGTCCGGCCACGTTTGCTTGTTCCACCAGCGCATCGACCAGCTCGAGATTCTCTTCCGTGTTGCGCACGATCAGGCGGCTGCTTTGCGGGAGGAAATTCGCGCTCGCGCCGGTGGGAAATGGAACGCCCTGGTCCTTGAGAAAGTCGAGCGCGGTTTTGCGGTTGACGAGTTGCTGTCCGCCGGTCGATTCCTGGGTGTCGCGCCCGGTGCCAGTGGCGCCGACCTTGGTCGGTCCCTGGTTAAGCGAATTCGAGCCGACGTTCACCGAGCTGCTGATGAAGCCCGGCGGCACGCGATACTCCTTGGTGAAAAGGTCGCTGCTTTGCTCGTTGATCGGGATGACCGAAACGGCGTAGGGCTCGACCTTGACCTTCAATCCGGCCTGGCTCGCGATATAGCGGAGCGCTTCGCCTAACGGAATCTGGTTGAGGGTGATCGTGATCCGCGCATCGCTCGGCGCGATCGAGGGAGCGGCCGGTAGAGGCACGGGCGTGGGCTCAATCCCGGCGGCTTCCGGCGAGGCTCCCGGGAGAGGCGGCGCGGTTTCCTGGATGGGCGGCGGCGCGGGCGCCTCCGCCCGGCCTAACGCCGTCGTCCGTAGCACGATGTCGACGCCTCGTTTCCCTTCGCTCGAAGGATCGTTCGCGGCCGCTTGTTGCCGGAGGAAATCGATCGCTTCGCGAATGCTGGCGTCGCGAAATTCAATCTTCGGAATGATGATGCTGTTGAGCTTGTTCGTGATGCGCGCGGTGCCGCCGGCGTCACGGGCAAAGGCATCGCTGATTGGACCGACGGCCTGCCCGTACTGGCGGACCGGTTCTTCCCAGCCCTTCTGCACCTGCCAGATGGAGCGCGAGCGGGTTTCGTTGTAGGCCTGCTCGCCGTAGCGGGTCTTGGTGTTGTCGATCCGCTCCTCGCCCCGGCGCGCGGCTACGTTGTAGGGATCGAGGTTGAGGACCTGCTCGTATTTCTTAAAAGCCAGATCGTAGCGGCCGGAGTTGTAGTAGCCGTCGGCATCGCTCAGGAGTTTTTTCACGTCCTCCACTTTGGCGATGAACTTCGGGCCCATCGTCTTGTTGAAATAACCAGGCTCGGAGAGCTGGGCGAGGAGGTTCTGGGCGCTGCGGCAATTCGGCGCATAACGATCGCTCACCACTTCGCGCACGATCACTTCCGCCTCGCCGTGTTTGCCCTCGGCGATGCGCTGCTCGGCCAGCTTCACCCCGCTCTCGCAAAAACCGTTGATCGCGGCGTCGTGATCGCCCCCGGTGGTGAGAGCGTCGGGCAGGAAGGTAACGGCGGCGCGGTACTCATCGTGTGCCTTGGCAAAATCCTTCGCCTCGAGCGCGATTCTGCCCCGCGCCAGGGCGGCCTGTCCCTGCAGGACGGCGTCCTGCCGGCGTGCCACTTCGCGTTCGGCGATGGTCCGCACATTTTGCGCGCTGGCCGACCAGCCGAGCACGGCCAGAAGAGAGAAAAGAAGAAGCAGTCGGGCGCGGTGAGATGAGGCTTTCATGTGCGGTGGTCGCGGTTGTAGCCGGGGGCGATAAGCCCGGCAAGGAAATAACGCAGCGAAAAGTGGGCGGGGAAGCGCGCGGAGATCACGCGCGGCCCGCTCACGGCTTGGCCGGGCCGATCTCGATCTTGTCGTTAGGCTTTTGTGTGTCGATGATGATGGCCTTGTCCGGTTGGACGTCGAGGAGCTTGTATTTGATTTCTTCCAGCGGCTTGAGCGAGAACTCCTGGTCCTTTTTGACCGAGAACGCCTCATCGGCGCCGTTCCAGGTATAAAGGAAGTTCGCCACCGATTCCGGAGAGGTGGCGCGTTTTTCTTTCACGAGCGTGACCTGGTCGCGAGTGTCGACCTGCTCGAGGGTCAACTCCGAGACGTCGATCGTGGTGCCGTATTTATCGGTGTCGAATTTCTCGGTGTAGTTCGTCAGCTTGTACTTCGTCCCGGCCACGACCTCGCCGAGATGGAGGAATTGGGTCGGCTTCGTCGGGTCGACGTTGTTGATCGCGTAGGCGTCGCTGACCGAGGAAGAGAAAATGAGGGGGAAGGCTTCTTGGGCGAAGGAGCGGAGCTTGAGCTTAAAGGGGTAGGGCGGGTGAGACTTTACCTCCACCGGGTTGGTGTGGCCTTCCCATTCGTCGAGATTGGTGAAACCGTCGCCATCTCCATCCTGAGTCAGGACGTCGGCGTCGGTAATGGGCAGACCGAATTCCTCCAGCCATTCGTTAGGCACAGGCGGATGGAGGAGGGTATTTTGCAGGGTGGCGGGCTGGCCGTCGGCGCCGATGAAATGTTTTTCCGGAACGAAGAGGCCGGAGCGGCCGCTCGCGGTCCATTGCGAAGGCGATTTGAGTTTCTCCATTGCCTCCGCAATCTCGGGCGCTTTCCCGGCCGAGATCTTGTTGTTCGGCGCGGGCACGTTTTGCAGGGCGCTGAAGTTTTCCTCGAAACCGGAGGAGTTCAGAAAAATGAAGAGGGCGCAAAGGATGAGGAAAAACGCGGCCGCGAGCACGGCGGCTCGATCGTAATTTGTCCGGAGCCACTCCATCGCCTAACGAGCCTCCTTTTCCGGGAAATTGAAACGCAGAATCTCGATCCGGGCCGCGACGTTCACATGCTCGGTCCCGACGATGAAACTGATGCCCTGTTCCGCCGCCTTGCTGCCATCGGCCCGGGGCACCGGGACCGGAGCGGGCTGTTCGCCGGGAGCGCTGCGTTTCGGTCCTTTATCACCCTGGTTTCGCACCTGCAGCGTGCGGATGACGTAAGCCTGTTCTTTGGCGGCTGCGATCTGGTTAAAGAAACGCCGCGCCGCCGCCGGGCTCCCGGCAAAGTTCAGGTCGACCGAGGTCCAGTCGGCGATCTTGAGGTCGGCCTCGGGTGTCTTTGCTTTCGCGGGCGCGCGGCCAGAGGCCGCCGGGGTCGGGCTCGGGGCCGCCTTCTCTTCCGGGAGCGGACTCCGGGTCAGACTGAGAACGCCATCGACGTGAGCGTCGATCATGGTGTTGGAGATGTACTCGATCGCGCGGAGCTGCCGGCCGAGGCGCGGAGCGGCGACGCTGTTTGGGAGGGAGGTGGCATACTCGTCAAAGCCGAGATTAAAATTCTCCGGCAGCTGCACCTTGCTCGCGCGGGCCCGGTCTGCTACTGCGGTCGAGGCCTGGCGCAGGAGCGCCTGGAATTCGTTAGGCTGAAGCGGCGTCTTGGGAAACATCCGGCTTTTCAAGTCCGCCTCGAGGGCGTGGAGGGAATTGCGATAGCCCTCGGTCTGGGCCTTGAGCTTGCGCAGATTTTCTTCGCTCGGGAAGGGCGCGCTCGCGCGCAGGCGGTTGAGCTCGGTCACGGTGGTTTCGAGCCGGGCTGCGGCTTCTGCGGCCGCGCCTTTTTCCTGGAGGAGGAAATAAACGCTTAACAGCGTCGCGAGGGCGAGCGCGGCGAGGAAGAAGCCGAGAAAACGGTTTTGGTTGAACCAATTCATGGCAGGGCAAAAGGCTGGCGCAGTTTGAGGCGCAACTCGTAGGGGTAAGCCCACTCCGTGCTCGTCGGCGTGCTCGGCTTGATCACTTCCGATTGCCGATTGGGATCGACCTCGAAGATGGAGGAGCCGAGCAGGTTCCGGAAATAATCGACCACGATTTCCTGCTGCTTGGGATTGGAAAGGTAAAGGCCGCGCACGAAAACGCCGTCGATCATCGGGACCGTTTTAGCGCCGGGAGGGGCGCCGCGCGCGGGCGCGGGAGCAGGTGCGGTCTGCGTCGCGCCGGGCGCCGTTTCACCGATGATTCGCCCGGTGGAAGTGGGCGCGAGTTCCGTGATCCAGATATTCTCCTTCGGCAGCCGGGCGTTCAAGTCGTCGAGAATGCGCAACCAGACGCCGCGATCGTTGATCACGCTGAGGAGCGGCGTCGCGATCGCATCGAGCGCGCTGGCTTCCTTGCGCAGGCTGCCGATGCGCCCCTCGATCCCATGCATCCGGTCGACCTCGACCTGCAGGTTATCCGCCACCTGCGTGTCGACGTGCGCGACGCGTTGAAAATAAAAGCCCCAGCCGAGAAGGCCGAGAATGAAGCAGGCGGCCGCGAGGACGAAAAACGGCCGGCGCTGCGTCAGCCGTTGCCGGCGGACGACGTTAGCCGGGCGCAGGTTCAGCTCCATCGGGCAGGTCATGGTGCTGCGAAGGGCGAGCCCGACGAGTTCGCCTAACAAATGGGCGGCATGCGCGACCTGCTCGATTGGGACCGCCTCTGCGACCGTGACGTTGCGCAGGGGATTGAAAAACTCGATCGGCCACTGGAGTTTTTCGTGGAAGAATTCGCGCATGTAGGGAGTGCTGACGGTGCCGCCGCAAAGGAAGACGCGCTGCGGCTGGTTACCCTGCTGCTGGGTGCGATAAAAACTGATCGAGCGCGCGACCTCGGCATGCAGGCGCGTCATGGTGTTGCGCACCAGCTTCGAGACGCGGGCCACTTCGGGGTCGGACGCTTCCGCATACGCACCGCCCAGACTAACGAACCCGTCCTGTTTTTTGCGCAACTCCGCGGCGACGAAAGGCTCGTTGAATTCCTTTGCAATGGCGGAGGTGATCGAGCCGCCCCCGATCGGGATGCTGCGACTGAAAACCTTGCCTGGCTCGACAAAGAGCAGGTTGGTCGTGCGCGCGCCGATGTCGATCAGGAGCGAGCAGCCGGTGAGCTCGCCGTAGTTGAAACGAAAAGCGTTGTAGAGCGCCATCGTCGCGACGTCGACGCGGGTGGTCTGCAGCCCGGCTGATTCCACCGCGTGGTTGATGCCTTCGAGGAGGGCGGCCTTGATCGCGACCAGCACGACTTCGATTTTTTCCGCATCGCCGGAACCGACCAGCTGGTAATCCCAAACCACTTC
>JBBPZS010000036.1:0-32863 GCA_038198605.1 Chthoniobacterales bacterium
CCTTCGCGCGACTTGTCGATCGCGGTGTAAACGATCCGCTCCGCGAGCGACTTCTTGCCGCGTTTCATCACGGTGGAAATCAAACGCGCTACGGCCGCGCTCCCGTAACGAGAGTCGACCTTTTCTTCTTTTTTGTAAGTTCTACGACGACGAGACATGGGAAATTATTTCTTCTTACCGCCCTTGGCGTCTGCTTCGGCGCCGGCCTTCGGACGTTTCGCGCCATACTTAGAACGACTGCGGCGGCGGCCATCCACCCCTAACGAGTCGAGCGTGCCGCGGACGATGTGATAACGGACACCGGGCAAATCCTTCACCCGTCCACCGCGCACGAGGACGATCGAGTGTTCCTGCAAATTGTGACCCTCGCCCGGGATGTAGGCGATGATTTCCTGGCCATTCGTTAGGCGAACCTTGGCCACTTTGCGCAAGGCCGAATTGGGCTTCTTCGGCGTCCGGGTCATGACCTGCGTGCAGACCCCGCGCCGCTGCGGACAATTCTTCAGGGCCGGTGATTTTGATTTCACCGAAACCTTCTTTCGTCCCTTGCGAATAAGCTGATTAATAGTTGGCATTTTCGTACATTGCAGTCGCGAAACAGTGAAGTTTCAAACGACAAAAAAACCGCTCAAGCCGTGTCCACCTGCCTCACGCACCTGATACGGAGAACGCGCAATATAAAAACAATTGTTACCCTCGCAAGATTATTTTAGCGCGGAACCCTTCCCCTCCGCGCCCGCCCCGGGCGGCTGCGCGATCCTGCCAAGGATTTCCCAGCGCTCGTAAAGCTGCGCCACCTTCTGCCGGGCTTTCTTCAGCTCCGCCTCGACTTGCGGCCAGTCGGCCGCTCGGGCAACAAAAAAATCCGGCTCGGCGATGAGCGTTTCCAGCCTAACGACCTCATTTTCCGCGCTTAAAATGGCGGCCTCCATGCCTTCCAGTTCGCGCTCTTCCTTCCACTTTAGTTTGCGCGGCTTGGATGTGGCCTTGCTGTAGCCGGGGTCGCTGACCCCGGTGGGGGTCGAAGTCGCTGCGGGACCGGGGTCAGCGACCCCGGCTACAACGGCGCCTCGTTTCTCGAGATAGTAATCGTAGTTCCCCACCGTATACCGCACCGCGCCTTCGCCCTCGAAGGCCAGGATCGCGGTGCAGACCCGGTTGAGAAAATAGCGATCGTGGCTGACCACGATCACGTTGCCCTGGAATGCGACGAGCGCTTCCTCGAGCAGGCGAAGCGTGCCGAGATCGAGGTCGTTCGTCGGCTCATCGAGGATGAGGACGTTGCCGCCGCGTTTCAGAATCTTCGCCAGCAAAACCCGGCTCCGTTCGCCGCCGCTGAGCTGATCGATCTTGGTGTTGATCCGCTCCTCGGTGAAAAGAAACCGCCGGAGATAGCTGCGGAGCGTGATGTTCTCCTCCCCCAACCGGACATATTCCATCCCCTCGCCCACTTCTTCCCAAACCGTCTTCGCGTCATCCAGGAGGAGGCGGTTTTGGTCGACGTAATTGATCTCCGTCCGCGCGCCGATCTCGACCTCCCCGCTCGTCGGCGCGACCTGGCCGAGCATGATTTTGAGCAGGGTCGATTTGCCGAGGCCGTTGCGCCCGACAATCCCGAGGCGTTCGCCCGCCGCGAGGTTGAGCGTGAGCTGATCGATCAGGCGGCGGCCGCCGAGGTCGATGGAAACGTCCCGCAACTCAATCACCCGATTCGCCAGCTTCGGTGCGGGCGGAATAATGAGGTCGACATCCAGCTCGACCTCCGGCCCGTCCTGCGCGGCCATTTCGAAATAACGCTCCACCCGGTCGACCGATTTCGTGCGCCGGGCCCGCGGCGCCTTGCGCACCCAAGCGAGCTCGCGCTTGAGGAATTTCTGGCGCTTGTGCTCCTGCATTTCCTCGACCGCAGCGCGCTCGGCCCGGGCGAGCAGGTAGTCGGTATAATTACCGGCGTAGCTGAAAAATTTCCCCTGCGACAGTTCGACGACGCGGGTGGCCACGCGGTCGAGGAAATAACGATCGTGGGTCACAAAAAGCGCGGTTCCCGAGTAGCGCGCGAGGAAATCCTCCAGCCATTCGATCGAACCAGTGTCGAGATGGTTCGTCGGCTCATCAAGGATCAGAAAATCGGGTCGCACGAGCAACGCGCGGCAGAGCGCGACGCGGCGCTTTTCGCCACCGGATAAAGTCGCAACCACGCGGTCCTCGTCGGGCGCATGCAGGTTGGTGACCAGGCTCCTGATTCGATGCTCCAGGTTCCAGCCGTCGAAGTGCTCGATTTGCTCCAGCAACACCCCGCTCCGGTCGCTTTCCGGCGGTGCGGTCTCGTATTCCTGGATCAGATCGAGAACACGCTGCGCCCCGGCGAGAATGTTGTCATGCACGGTCGCGTCCTCCTCAAGTGCGAACATCTGCGGCATGTAACCCACCACGAGATCGCGCCGGGAATTCATTTCGCCGCTATCGGGCGGCAGCACCCCGGCCGCGATCTGGAGAAAAGTCGATTTCCCCGAGCCGTTACGGCCGACCAACCCGATCCGCTCGCCTTCCAGGATCGTGACCGAAGCGCGATCGAGCACCACCTGGGTGCCGAAGCGCACGACCAGTTCGGTCGCGCTCGCCATCGTGTTTGGAACTGCCTCGGACATCTGATGACATAGCACAGGGTAGGCGTTTGCGTCTTGCCTCGGAGGCGGCAACGTAGCCGCGCATGTTCGAGCTTCTCGCGACCGATCCCGGCTGCAAAGCGCGCCGTGGGCGTCTCACGACGGCGCACGGAGCGATCGAGACTCCGATCTTTATGCCGGTTGGGACGCAGGGTTCGGTGAAGGCTGTTAGTCCGCGCGAGTTGCGCGAGCTCCAAGCGCAAATTATTCTCGGCAATACCTATCATCTTTTCGTCAGGCCGGGGATGGATGTGATGCAGCACTTTGGCGGTCTGCATCGCTTCATGAACTGGGACGGGCCGATCCTGACCGATAGCGGCGGTTACCAGATCTTCTCGCTTGCCAAGATCCGGAAGATCAGGGAAGAAGGCGCGCATTTTCAAAACCACCTCGACGGCACGCCGACTTTTATCTCGCCGGAGATCGCGATGGAAATCCAGGTCACGCTCGGGAGCGACATCGCGATGGTGCTGGATGAATGCCCGCCCTATCCCTGCGAGCACGGTTACGCCGCGCGCAGTCTGGAGCTCACCGCGCGCTGGGCGAAGCGGTGCAAGGAAGCGAACGTTCAACGTCCAACGTTCAACGTTCAACGTTCAACTAAAGAGGAGGTTGGTCAGCTCGTTTTCGGGATCGTGCAAGGCGGGACGTTCGAGGATCTCCGCCGCGCGAGCGCGGAAGCGACGGTGCAGATTGGCTTCGATGGTTACGCGATCGGCGGGGTCAGCGTGGGCGAACCGGAGCCGGAGATGATGCAGGCGGTGGAATGGAGCGAGCCCTTTTTGCCTAACGACAAGCCGCGCTATGCGATGGGCCTCGGCACCCCGCCCCAGATCCTCGAGCTCATCGCGCGCGGGGTCGACATGTTCGACTGCGTCCTGCCCACCCGCTTGGCGCGAAACGGGACTGCCTTCACCGCCGGCGGCACACTCAATTTAAAGAACGCCGAGTTCACCTTGCAAAAAGGTCCGATCGAAGAGGGCTGTGCCTGTCCGGCTTGTCGCGAATTTACCCGCGGCTATCTGCGGCACCTGATCAAGGCCGAGGAGATTCTCGGGCTGCGCCTGGTCACGCTGCACAACCTTCATTTCTATCTCAACCTCACGACCCGCGCCCGCCGCGAGATCGAGGCCGGAACTTTCCCGCAGTTCCGCGCGGAGTTCGTGTCCAATTACAAAACACGCGAGCTCGCCTAACGAGCCGCGACCGGGGCCGCGCCTCCGGCGCCGAAAAGCCGGTCGAGGGCGGCGAGGGCGTTTTGCGGGCCGAGGTATTTTTCCCCTTCGTAGCTGCTGGCCACAATGTGGCTGCCGGCGTCGAGCACGAGCAACGAAGGAATGCTGCCGCCGCCGAGTTTTTTCACCTCCGCGAGGTCGGCCAGCTGATCGTAATCGACCGCCAGCCACGGCATCCGAGTTTCCTGAATGTAGGTTTGCCAACCGAAACGCGACCGGTCGCTGCTGACGAAAATCAACTCGAACTCCGGATGGGCCGCTGCCACCCGGTTGTAATATTCGACCAGCTGAGGTGTGAATTTCCGGCAGGGCGCACACCAGTGCGCGGAAAAATAGAGTGCGACAATTTTCTTCTTCTCCAGTTCGGTCCCGGTGGCGCGGCTGACCGCGCCATCGCGACAACGAACCAGCCTCGGCTTGAGGGCGTCGAGAATCAGCGTGCTGCCGGCGGGCGCAGCGGGTGCGGCGGCGGCCTGGGCGCGAGCCTCGGCCAGCTTCGCCTGGTAAAGCGTGTTGCTTTTTTGGTCCTCTTCGATCTGCGCCTGCCGTCTCCCGGCGATCGCGACCTCGCGCGCCGTGGCCTGGTCCGCCTCGGAGCTGGTCACGACGTAGACGCCGCTCTCGAGCGCGGCGATCAGCTCCGCGCTGGCGCCAAACTCGAGCATCGATTTCTTGACCGCCGGATCAAATGCTTCACGGACGCGACGCGCCTGCAGTTCGGCCTGCACGCTTTCGCTCGAATAACCGGAGCGAAGCATGAGCACCACTTCCTTGTTCGTTAGTGGAGAGGCTGCGGTCGCAATCGAAGCCGACAGGCAAATCGCAAAGAAACAGAGCGAGCGCATCCCTTGCCGGGAGCAGAAGACGCGCCAGCTATTTTTTCCCCTCGGGAAAATAGCGCGGCCGGAGCTCGCGGAATTCCGCCTTCGCCTCCGCCGCCTTCCCCGCCAGCTCGGTCGCGGCGGCGGTTTGCCCGGTCTGGGCGGCGAAGATCGCACTCAGCCATTGCCGTTCCGCGAGATCGGAAACACCCGGGCGAATGAAGGCGGTCGACATCTTGAGGAGCATGGCCGGCGCCAGATTGCGCCAGTCGGTCATGACGCTGCCGTAGCGGGTCTTAAGCTCGAGTTTGTCGGCCGTGGCGCGCCGTACCGGGCTGTCATACTTGACCCCGTGAATGTCGGTCACGACTCCGCCGTAGCCGGTTTGATTGAGGTCGCTGATCAGCGTCGTTTTCCATTTCGCGAGCCAGCGAACCCGTTGCAATTCCTGCTCGCGCGCGGCCTGGAGCGTTTGCGATTCGAGCTTGGTCGACTCCATGATCGCAACCGCGTTTTCGAAGCGGTAGGCCGCGAGCGGCTGGCGCACCGTGGCCTGAGCCTTCTGCCAGCGCGGTTCCTCGGTCGCGGCCAGTTTCTTGTCTGTCGCGGCGCGCTTCTCGGCGTCGGCGGCTTGCCGGGCGGCGCGTTCTTTTCCCTGGGCAGCGAGCTTCGCCTCCTCGTCCGTGACCCGAAAAGCGAGCGCGCCCTTGGCCTTCAACTTTCCGCTCAGCGCGCGGATCTTTTTCAGCGCCGCTTCCGGATCGCTCGTTTGCTCGCGCGCCTTTTCCCAGTCGCTGTGGAGCTGGTAATCATCGATCCGGGCCTGCGCGCGCGGGCGCGTCTCCTTCAACCAGGCAAATTGCGGGGGCGGCTGATACTTGATGAAGCGCTCGAAAATCGCGGTCGCCTGGGCGAATTCGCCGCGTTCCCAAAGGGTCAGGCCCGCAGAGAGCTCGGCCGCCGGCACGAAATGCGGATCGCTTTGAGCGAGTTCGCGAAAGAGCGCTTCGGCCGTTCCGTAATGGCCCTCGGCCAGTTCGCGCCGCGCGGCCGCGAGCTGTGCGCTCAGATCGACGGCCGGGACCGCGCTCGTTTCCGTCTTGGTCGCAGCGCCGGGGAGCGCCCGCGGAAGATGACGCCAGCCTAACGAAAAACCGTAGCCCAGCGCACCGAGGAGAAGAAGCCCGCCTAACGAAACTGCGATCCGGCGCGGCCAGCCCCAGCGGGCGCGCAACTCCTCTTCCCGCGCGAGGAGAGCAGCCTGCGCGCTCTGCAGGTCCGTGATCAGATCCTCGTAGGACTTCTGCCGGTCAGCCGGGTTGGGCCGGAGCATCCGGTCGATGATCGCAGCCGTTTCCTCGGAAATTTCGGGAGCCCGGCTGCGCAGCCCAGGCGGATCGGATTTCAACTTCTTCAGCTCCGCCGCCGACTGGGTTTCCTGTTCAAAAATCGGGTGGCCGGAGACGGCATGAAAGAGCGTCGCCCCGAGGCTGTAGAGATCGCTCAGGAAATTCTCCTTCGCGTTCGTGAGCCGCTCCGGCGCGACGTAATAAGGCGTGCCCCAGATTTCGCCCTCAGTTTCGGCATGAGCGGCGGCCAGCAAAGCGAGACCGAAATCGACGATCTTGGCCGTGCTCCGATCGGTGAAAAGGATGTTGCCCGGTTTGATATCGCGATGAATCAGCCCGGCTTTAAGTGCGGCCTGGAGACCTTTCGCGACCTGCAAACCGACCTCGAGCGTCTCCTTTTCGGAAATGCGCTTTTCGTCCTCCATCCGATCGTCGAGACTGCCGCCATCGACCAGCTCCATCACGACATAAAATTGCCCATGGTCTTCACCGACGGAGTAAACCTCGACGACATGCGGGTGCTTGATCGAGGCGGTGATGCGCGCCTCGTCCTGGAGCTTGGCGGTGAACGCGGCGTCGCCCGCGAATTCCCTGCGCAGCAGCTTCAGGGCAACAAAGCGATTCAAGCGCGTGTCGCGCGCCTTGTAGACCGAGCCCATCCCGCCGGTCCCAAGCGGCTCGACCACGAGATAGTTTTCAAAAACGCGCTCGACCCGGAGCTGGTAGCCACAAGACGGGCAATTCACTTTGCCGAAGGGCTCGAGCCCGGTCGTCTCTACGCTGGAGCCGCAACTGGGGCAGGACTGCATCTGCGCGCCGCTCCCACTCGAGGCCATTGCGCCGATCATAGCACCCCCGGCGCACTCTCGCGATGATAGAATTAAGCGTGCCTAACGAAGAGTCGGGCGAGCGGCTCGATCGCTACCTCGCCCGCGCTCTCCCGCAATTTTCCCGGGCTCGCCTCCAGGCCTTGATCGTGGCAGGCGACGCGCTGCTGAATGGAGAAAAGGCGCGGAGGCGGGAGACGGTCCGGGCGGGTGACGTCGTTAGGCTGGTCGAGCCGGTGGTGGAAGAAATCGCAGACCAGCCGGAGGAAATTCCACTCGCGATTCTTTACGAAGATGACGACCTGCTGGTCTTAAACAAACCGGCTGGCCTGGTCGTGCACCCCGGCGCCGGCAACCAGACGCACACTTTGGTTAACGCTCTCCTCCACCATTGCCCCAACCTCTCCGGCATCGGCGGCAAGCAACGTCCCGGCATTGTCCATCGGCTCGACAAGGAGACGAGCGGCTGCCTCGTGGTCGCGAAAAACGACGCCGCGCATCAGGAGCTGGCGCGACAGTTTGCCGAGCGCGAGGTGAAAAAAATCTACCTCGCCCTTGTCGCCGGCACCTTGAAACGGCCACGCGGCACGGTCGACGCCCCGATCGGGCGTCATCCCGTGCAACGCAAGAAGATGGCGATCGATCAACGGCGCGGCCGCGCCGCGATCACAGAGTATCGAGTGTTGCAGTCAGGCGCCGGAGTCAGTCTGGTCGAATGCGCACTGCACAGCGGACGCACTCACCAAATCCGGGTCCATCTCCATCACCTCGGGCATCCGATCATCGGCGATTCGCTCTATGGAAAAAAAGGCGGTGCGGGACGGCAGATGCTGCACGCCTGGAAGCTTGGGTTCACCCACCCGCAAAGCGGCGAACGCCTCTTTTTTGAAGCGCCGATCCCGGAAGACTTCCGCGCGTTGTCCGAAGGCGTGTTTGGAAAACCCGATCGCTAGGTCGCGGGGGGGAGTCCGGGGAGCACGGGCTGCCAGCCCGTTCTTCGCGGCAGTCTGCCGCGAAGGGGGCGAGCGTGGTGGAAAGGCGGCGGATGTTTCGCCCTGTGATGTCGCGCCAGAATCGCCCTCCGTCCGCTGACTTGATCGTCAAAAAAGGGGCGCTGCTGCAGTGGGCGCTGCGCGCCAATGCAGCCGGCAGACTGCCGGCTGCGACGGGCTGGCAGCCCGTGCTCCCCGGAGGACCGCTCTAGACCGGTTCTGGTTCGTTAGGCTTTCTCCGCCGCAGCGCGAACAGCATGGCCACGATCGGCGGGATGAGAATGAACCCGCGCAGCCACGGCTCGGAATGCCAGGGAAGGAGGAAAAGCCTTTCGTTCCAGAAGAGGTAGTAGGCGAATATCGTGACCGAGAGGACCGGCCAGGCGTCGACCCGGCGCCACGCCGCCAGCGGCAAAATCCAGGTGAGATACCAGGGATGCAAAACGGGGCTGAGAATGAGCGCCGTCCCCATGGCCCAGAGAAGGCCGCGCCGCCAGTTGCGGACGAAAAAGAACGAGATCGCGACGACGGCGATGATGATAACGACGTTGTACTGATAGTTTTTCTGGTGCGGATTCGGCCAGAAAGTTTCCTCGATCAGCCACCAGAAGATGTCGTTGACGCGGGCGATATAAATGAATTTTCCTAACGATTGCCAGATCGGCACCTGCGGAACGCCGAAGGGCAGGCTGAGCAGGGCCGGGATCCCAAGGCTGAGCCCGAGCGCCCAGGCCCGTCGCCCGAGCGCGAAGGCGCAGACTGGCAGCAGGAGCAGCGGGACGAGTTTGATCGAAATCGCCGCTCCCATCGCGATCGCGCCGAGGAGCGCCCAGCGCCATTGCATTCCTGGTTCCGGCGCCGCCCGGCTGCGGACGAAACAGAGGATGCCCGCCAGCATCGGCAGGATCATGAGACTGTCGAAGTGGGCGGCGCCGGCAAAGCTGTAGACCACGAGCGGATTCCAGGCATACCAGGCGGCATCGAAGTAGCGCTCGCGGCCGCCGATTAACCGCAGGAGAAGCGCAATCACGCCGAGATCGGCCGCGGCAAAGAGAAGCTTGTAGACCAGCGGCCCCGCCCCGAAGCGGCTGAGGCCGGCGAAAACCAGCTCGGTCCCGGGCGGATAAATGGCGCTGAAATCGCGATGATTGATCCGGACCCAGTCGGGATATTCCTCCCGCACCGCGGCCAGCCGGTCGTCGTTAGGCGCAAGGACGTAAGGATTGAAGCCGGCGTTTTGCACTTTCCCTTCCCATTGATAACGCCAAAGATCGTCGCCCGGGAAGAGCGGGAGCACGGCGAGGCGAAGAAGAATGGCCGCGCTCCAGAAAACAACGCGCGCAGTGCGATCGGAGAAGAGCTGGGCAAAAAAAGAGTTGGCCGCAAAATAAGCGATGCCACTGAGGACGGCGGCCTCGACGAAACGGACCGGCATGGTGGCGTAACGCCAGTCGTCAAAACGGTTCAGGGTCGCGAGGAGGATGATCTCGGCCGAGAGCGCGAGCCAGAAACGCGCCTGCCTAACGAATAACATCTTCGGCTCCCCGTTTCCCGATCCGCTGCAGACCGAGCCGATAAGCGGCCACATCGACGATCTCCGCCACCCGCCGTTTCAGGCGCCGGGCGCGGGTCCCGAGGAAGAGAAGGAAAATGCCGTAGGGACTGAGGATGCGCAGATCGACGCTCCCGCTGTTCAGGTCGCGGTAAACGATCATGGCAAGGAAAAGGAGATTGATGATGACGGTGGTGGTGACGAAGCGATAACGCAGCCGCACCCGGGTCAGGCATTTCGGTCCGCCGTGGTATTCGGTCACGGTTTGAAGGATGACGCTCCAGAAAAAGTTGCCGTAAATCTGGATGTCCCACTCTTTCCAACCGGTATCGGCCGAGTAGCTCCAGCCTTCCTCCTCCAGAAGTTGGAAGATCGATTTTAGGAGCGCGTTTCGCTCCACCCCGTCTTCGCTCCAATAATTGCGCCGGCGCAGGTTCCCACGGCCCGCCTTGCCCGACGGCATTTTCTCATGCGTCCCGATGACGCCGCGCGGAGTGCGTTTGAATTCCAGCCAGGTGAAATAGCGGTTCCATCCCCTAACGAGCGGCTGGGCGAAGGCGAGAAACATGACGAGCAACCGCGCCGGGACAGTGTCGAACTTCGGCTCGATCCGCGCCCGCAGCATGTAGGAGAGCGCGACGCAAAGGGTGCCGCCGAGCATGAGATAGGGAACGATCCGGAGCACGGGGAGGAAAATGCCGAGCCCGAAAAGAAACAAGGTGAGGACGAACCACTCGATGCTGCTGAGGTAGTTGGCGATTTCCGATTGCGGCGACGGATAGATGGATTGGAAAAAGCCTTCCCCGAAAATCCCGTGGTAAATGATGGGCCGGTTAATGAACCAGCTGAAGCGGGGCGAGCCGTAGATTTGCCCGCGCCATTTCGCCGTGCCGGTGGGGCCGAAAAAGATGAGGTGCTTGAAACGCAGCATCGATTCCGCTTCGCCGTAGCCGGCCTGCTGTTTACGAAACGCGCCTAACGTAAAGCGGCGATGATGCCAGACGATCGCGGTCGGGCTGAAAGCGATGACGTGGCCTTCCTGTTGCAGACGCCAGCAGAAATCGACGTCGTCGCCGGCCTTGCGATACTCGATGTCGAACCCGCCGACGGTGTCAAAGGCCCAGCGATAGAAGGCCATGTTACAACCCGGGATGTGTTCCGCGACCGTGTCGGTGAGCAGCACATGGCTCGGTCCGCCCGGCGCCGCGGCGACGCAGGCCTGGACCCAGTTTTCCGCCGGCGGCGAAATGTTTGGGCCGCCCACGCCGGCGTAATCGCCGCTGACAAGGGTGCCGATCAGGTAGTAAAGCCAATCGGGATCTGCCATGCAGTCGGAGTCGGTGTAAGCGAGCACCTCGCCCTTGGCCTCGGCGGCGCCGGCGTTGCGCGCGTAGCTCAGGCCGTGATTGTCCTGCCGGACGTAGCGGATGTTCGGGAAACGGGCCGCGATCTCGGGCGTGTTGTCGGTCGAGCCATCGTCGACCAGGATCGCTTCGTAAGCCGGGTAATTGATTTTACCTAACGACTCCAGGCATTCCTCCAGCGTCTTCCCGCCGTTGTAGGAACAGACAATGACGGAAACGAACGGTGTTCGCGGCAGATCGCGATGCGGCAGGGCGGAGTCGTCCTGGCCGAGTTTGTTTTGCAGAGCGAAGAAAGATTTTTTCGGCGTGCGATCGCGCCTAACGAGTCCGAAAGACCAATCGGTAATCTCCTGCTCGCCGGTGAACCATTCATCGGTCCAGGCGAAAAAGATCGTTCCGGCGAGGCCACATTTGACCACGCTGTCGACGTGCCAGCTAAGCATTTCGGCCTGCTCTTCTTCGGAGTGCCGGATGGTGTCCATGCCGAATTCGCCGAGCATGAGCGGCTTTTCTTCCGCGAGGTTTTGCAGGCGGAGCAGGTATTTTTCGAAATCGCGCTGATCGTGCAGGTAAACGTTGAAGCAGCAGAAATCGACGTTTTGCGGGAGCAGGTATTCCGTCGGCGGATAACTGGCGTAGGAAAAGAGAACATTGGGATCCGCCTCGCGTCCGACCCGGATGAGCGTCTCGAGAAACTCGGTCACGCGTCGCACTCCGAGCCAGCGGACCATTGTCGTCGGGATTTCGTTCCCCACCAGGTAACCGAAGATCGCGGGATGCCCGGCATGGGTCGCAACCGCTGCGCGGACGGAGTTGATAATCTCACGTCGCGTTTTCGCCCTAACGAGAAACTCGATGTGTTTCGCCCAGGGGAGAGTGATTAAAACCCGGACGCCCGCTTCCGCGCAGCAATCGAGAAACCAGCGCGGCGGCAGATGATAGATGCGCGCGACATTGATCCCGAGCTCGCGCATCTGAGCCAGGTCGCGACGGGCCTGCTCTGGGTGGCCGAGGTAATCTCCCGCCGCATCCGGTCTGAACGGCCCGTAAGTGGCGCCTTTGACGAAGAATTTGCGATCACCCTCGAAGAAGAACTTGGCAAGAGCGCGGACGCGAACGGGCGAAGTCACGAGGAGCCTTCCCTAGTGCAGAGAGTCATGGGACGCAACGCCTAACGACTCAGCGTCTCCAGGGCGTGGCGGACGACGCGCGCGGTTTCGTCGATCTGCGCCGGGCTGTGCGCGGTCGAAATGAAGCCGGTCTCAAACTGCGACGGGGCGAAATAAACCCCGGCATCAAGCGACGCCTGGAAGAACTGGCGAAATTGGTCGAGGGCGCTTCGTTTTGCGCCGGCCAGGTCATCCACTGGTCCAGACGCGAAGAAGAGGCAGAACATCGATCCGATACGGTGAAAGACTGCGGGCAGCTTGGTTTTGCCTAACGACTCGCGGGTCGCCGCCTCGAACTGGGCGCCCAGTTCCTCGAGCTGTTTCCAGCCATCGATCCGCTCCAATTCCCGCAATTGCGCCAGCCCGGCCGCCATCGCGAGTGGATTGCCGGAAAGGGTTCCGGCCTGGTAGACCGGCCCGAGAGGCGAGAGCTGATCCATGATTTCGGCACGGCCGCCGAAAGCACCGACCGGTAAGCCGCCTCCGATCACTTTGCCGAGCGCGGTCAGGTCGGGCCTGACCCCGTAGATTTCCTGGGCGCCGCCCCGCGCGACGCGGAAACCGGTCATCACTTCGTCGAAAATCAGAAGGGCACCGTGGGAGTCGCACTCCGCGCGCAGCCCTTCGAGAAACCCAGATTTTGGAAAGAACAATCCGGCGTTGGCCGGGATCGGTTCGAGAATGACGGCGGCAATTTCCTCTGGATTCTGGCGAAACGCCTCGCGCACCGCGGCGAGATCATTGAAGGGCAACGCGATCGTTAGGCTGGCGAATTCCTTTGGCACCCCGGCACTGTCGGGTTGGCCGTGAGTGAGGGCTCCGCTGCCGGCGTGGACCAGGAGCGAGTCGACGTGGCCATGGTAGCAGCCCTCAAATTTGATGATCTTATCGCGTCCGGTAAAGCCGCGGGCCAGCCGCACACAGGACATGGTCGCCTCGGTCCCGCTGTTCACCATCCGGACCTTTTCGATCGACGGCAGCCAGGCGCAGATCAGTTCGGCCATTTCCACCTCGAGCGGATTGGGAATGCCGAAGCTCACCCCGCGTCCGGCGGCTTCCCGGACGGCTTCGATCACAACTGCGGGAGCGTGCCCAAGGATGGCTGGCCCCCAGGTGCCGACGTAGTCGATATATTCTTTTCCATCGACGTCCCAAAGGTTCGCGCCCTGCGCGCGATCGACGAAAAATGGCTCGCGCCCGAGGCCGCGGAAGGCGCGCACGGGCGAGTTCACCCCGCCCGGGATACGTCGGCGGGCACGGGCGAAGAGTTGAACGGAGAGGTCGGTCATTACGCCTAACGTTCAACGTTCAACGCGTAACGTTCAACGTTTCAATGCAGCGTGCGGTCGCACGCAAACCTCCGCCAAACGTCCGCGCGCCAGATGTCGTCATCATGACGCGCGGAAAGCCGCTGCAAAATCAGCGGCTTTCCGCCTTGGGTCACGTTTATCGAACTGGTGCCGGGCTCAGGTTATAGACTTCAACCAGGGCGACACCGATGGTGTCGTTCGAGCCGCGCACGATGGCGGTATAACTGTCCGGACTCAGCGTCGCCAAAATGGCGGACTCGTTGTCATTTGTCGGCGCCAGGCCGGTCGCCTCGATCTCCGTCTGCTGGCTGTCTTTCCAGTTGTCATTGGAGGTGATCAGCACCCCGTCTTTGTCGCGTAACTCCAGAACCGGATCTTCCAGGGCGTTGCCAACTCCGTCATCACTCAGGGTCGGACCAATCGCTCGCACGATCACGTCGGTATCGGTGTCTCCGAGGACAATCAATCCTCCGATTAAGACATCGTCGCCGGTTTGGACCAGGCCGCGGGTCGAGATGTTGGCCAATTTTGAATCAACCGTCAGATCCACATCGTAGACTTCGACCAACGCCGCACCCGTAGTTCCGCCCACTCCGCGCACGATGGTCGTGTAAACTCCCGGATCCAAGGTTTGCAAGATCGCCGATTCATTATCATCACTCGGCGCAAACCCAGCGTCGATAATCGCCTGCTTGTTCGAAGCGTTCATCCAATTGTCGTTGGTCGCGATCGTCGCCCCGGTCGAGTCGTGTAACTCCAGGATCGGATCGGCTAACGCTCCGGTAAGTGGCAGCGAGGGCCCGATGGCCCGCACAACGACCTGCTTCGGCTGTGTCCCGGTAACGATGAATCCTCCGATCAAAACGTTCTCACCCGTTCCCACCGTCAACCGGGTTGAGATATTGCCCAACTGCACTTCATAAAAGGGCGTCGGCGATGGAGTCGGAGTCGGCGATGCCGAAGGGCTCGGGCTCGGTGAGGGCGAGGGACTTGGGCTCGGCGACGCCGAAGGGCTCGGGCTCGGTGAGGGCGAGGGACTTGGGCTCGGGCTTGGACTCGGCGACGGGGTCGGGCTGGGAGTCGGTGTTGGGGTCGGAGTCGGCGGCGGATCGTCGTTGCCAATGATCTTGAAAACATCTCCACCGGTTGGGGTTCCGTTGCCAAAAGTGGTGATGTAAAGCTCGCCGCTGGCATCTTCCCCGAAAGAGGTAATACCAGTCAGCGGGTAACCGCCGACTTTGGTCGGGAACAGTTGCGAGGTGATGTTGGTGAAATCTGACACGACTCCATTCTCGTAGCGCAGGGTAAAGACTCGGCCGGTAAAATCACCAGTGTTCGGTCCAAAGCAATCCCCGAAGACGTAGAGCCCGTCCAGGTCAGGCGCGCCGGCAGAGTGATAAATGTAGCCGCCGATGACGCAGATCCCGGTGGTGTCATGCGCATAATCGAGGATCGGTTCCACTGGATTGAAACCCGGCGGCAGAGGATCACCATCAAAGAAGGGATTTGGAATGGTGCCTTCGCGATAACGCCAGCCATAATTTTCCCCGCCGCCTGGATTCGAGGCGGGTTGGACGTCGACTTCCTCGCGCTTGGTCTCGCCGACGTCGCCAAAAATGAAGTCGCCCGTAGTGCTATCAAAACTCGCCCGAAAAGGATTGCGTACGCCGAAGGCCCAGATCTCCTGGCGAGTCGGGAGCGGATCGCCGAAATAGGGATTATCGATAGGGATCGTATAAGTGCCGTCGCTCTCGATGTGGATGCGCAGAATTTTGCCCAGCAGGGTTTCGGTGCTTTGGGCGTTGCCATACGGCTTGAGGTGATTGAAGGCATTGTCATTGAGGCCGCCCCCGTCTCCCGAGCAAATGTAGAGATTGCCGTCGTCGCCGGGTCGGTTGCTGAAGCCGATCCAGTCAAAGTCATGATCAGTATTCGGCTGATCGACACTGATGACCTTCACCTCAGAGTCGCGGTCCGCGACGTCAGGGTCGGCTGTGACCGTATACCGCGCGACGTAGGAGATACCCATGTTGTAGACTCCATCGCCCGCGCTGGTCCAGCTGACGTAGACATAGCCATTGGTCGAATAATTGGGATCGAAGGTCATCCCGAGGATGCCGGGGCCCTGACCAAGCCCCACCCTGTCGGTGAGATCGAGATAAGGCGTCGCATTCACCGTGCCCGCAGGCAAGTTCACGATCCTGATTAACCCATGTTGTTCGGCCACGAAAATGCGGCTGGTATCTCCGGGCGGGGCACAGACGTAAAGCGGCGTGTTAAAGCCGGTCGCGACCCGGACCGCTTCGATGCCCGCCTGGCTGGCCGGGATGGTCGCGGCCAAGGTGAGGAGAGAGAGCAGTCCGGCGCCAAACAGGCTCTGGAAAGGGCGGATTCGTGAATGTGTAAGTGTCATTTTCATGGGTGTTTCTCGCTTTTACGTTCGTTAGGCATGCCTACTGGCTGACGTCATATACTTCTACCAAGGCGACACCAGTAGTGTCGTTTTTGCCTCGCACAATGGCAGTGTAGTTGTCCGGACTGAGGGTCGCCAGGATGGCTGATTCCTTATCATCAGTGGGAGCGAGTCCGGTCGCTTCAATCTCCGACTGCTGGGTTCCTTTCCAGTTATCATTGGTGTCGATCAGGGCGCCGTCTTTATCATGAAGCTCCAGAACGGGGTCGGCCAGCGCTCCATCGACTCCATCACCTGCGAGAGTCGGGCCGATCGCGCGGATCAGGACCTGGCCATCCGTCACCCCCTGGATAATGAGCCCTCCGATCAGGAGGTTATCGCCCGTCTCAACCAAGCCACGGGTAGAGATGTTGGCCAGCTTTGAATCGACTGTCCGATCCAGGTCATAAACTTCAACGAGCGCAACGCCGGTCGTCCCGCCGACGCCCCGGACGATTGTCGTGTAAAAACCCGGCTCGAGCGTTCTGATTATCGCTGACTCCAGGTCATTGGTCGGTGCAAACCCAGCGTCAATGATCGCTTGTTTGTTGGGGCTATTCTGCCAGTTGTCGTTCGTCGCGATCGTCGCGCCGGTCGAGTCGTGTAATTCCAAAATCGGGTCTGCCAACGTCCCGTTGACTGCGAGGGAAGGACCGATCGCGCGGACCACGACCTCCTTGGCCTGCGTCCCCGTCACAATAAACCCGCCGATCAGGACGTTATCACTCGTCCCGACATTCGCCCGGGTGGAGATATTGCTCACCTGCACCTCGTAGAAAGGGGTGGGTGCTGGAGTCGGAGTCGGGGAAGGCGTCGGAGTTGGGCTCGGAGTCGGCGTTGGGCTGGGAGTTGGGGTTGGGGTTGGCGTCGGAGTCGGAGAAGGCGTCGGCGTGGGAGTCGGGGTCGGGGTCGGGGTCGGGGTCGGGGTCGGAGTCGGGGTCGGCGTAGGTGTCGGAATTGCTGTGCCAGTAACCGTGAACACGTTTCCGTTGGTGTCGGTGAGGTAAAGCTCGCCAGACGCATCCTCTCCCATCGAGGTCAGCGGGCCCAGGTCGTAATTCCCCACCTTCGTCGGAAAGAGTTGCGAAGTAATATTCTGGAAATCCGAAACGACTCCGTCCTCGTAATTTAGGGTGTAAATTCTGCCCTTGATATCGCCGACACTCCTCGGCCCAAAGCAGTCGCCAAAAACGTAGAGACCCGCCAGTTCGTCAGCCTTATTTCCTTGATACACATAGCCACCAATCACGCAGATCCCGGTGTTCTCGTGATCATAATCGAAGATTGGGTCAACCGCGTTGGGCGGAACTGGATCGCCCGCATAGGCGGGGTTCTGGATGAAGCCCTCGCGAATGCGCCACCCATAGTTTTCGCCTCCACCGGGATTGGAAGCGCTTTGTAAATCAAGCTCCTCGCGCTCGTGTTCGCCGACATCTCCGATCAGCATGTGGTGGTTCACCGGGTCAAAGCTGGCCCGGAAGGGATTGCGCAGGCCATAACAGAAAATCTCCTGTTTCTCAGTCGTTGAGCCAAAAAACGGATTGTCACTCGGAATCGTGTAGGTGCCGTTGTCCTCGATGTGGATGCGCAGGATCTTTCCGAGTAATGTCTTTGTGCTCTGAGCGTTATTTAATGGATCGTCCGAACCGCCGCCATCGCCGCTACAGATGTAAAGATTACCCTCATCCCCGGGCCGCGGACTGAATCCAATCCAGTCGAAGTTATGATCGGGTTGCGTCTGATCGGCGGTCAGGACGGTGACTTCACTTGCGGGGTCGGCCACGTCAGGATTTGCGCTAACCGTAAAACGGGCGAGGTGCGAGACGCCGTTGCCAAAAGCTCCGTCGCCGTCGGTCGTATACGCGACGTAGAAATGGCCATTAGTGGCGTAGTTTGGGTCGAAGGTCATGCCGAGAACCCCGGTGCCCTGACCTTGGCCGGACTGAGCGGAGATATCGAGAAATGGCGTGGGATTTACAGTTCCCGTGGCGAGATTGATGATTTTGATCTTGCCGCCCTGCTCCGCGACGAAAATCCGAGCCTGATCGCCAGCGGGTGCGCAGACATAAAGAGGGATCGTGAACCCACCCGCCACCAACTGCGCTTCGAGAGCGCCCTGACTAGTCGTCGGACGTGCTAGGGTAAGCGCCAGGAAACAGGCGCAGAAAAAGAATCGAATGAGAGATGTGAGCGATAGTTGCATTTTAGATTCGTTGCTATTTTTCCGTGATTCCATAGTCCATACTGTCGTGGGCGGCGAATACCGCCAGGTTAGGGTGAGGCGCCAGAGCCAGAGGGCCTTATTTCCAGATCAGCTGCCAGCGTCGCCCTAGTTTTTACGTTCAATCTACTATAAAAGGCAAGCAGAAACTCCCCCGCGCTTCATTATAATTCCATGACAAAGACGTGGAGAGGCGGATTTCGCGAGGCCCGGTGCAATCATGCCAAGGTGCCCAATCCGGAGTCTCAGATTGGTCGCGTTGACACCTCCAAGGCACACGCCTACCCTCAGTCTCGCAAGTTCGGCGGGGTAGCCAAGTGGTAAGGTCGGGGTCTGCAAAACCTCTATTCGCGGGTTCGATTCCCGCCCCCGCCTCTCTCCCGGCGCGGCCATCGATCTCCAAGCCATCCTTTCTGGCTGCAATCGTTCCCGTCCTCGTCCTTCGTCCTCGAAATCCCTAAAAATCGAGGACGACGACGAGGAGGAGGGAAGAGCACGAGAAACACCATCGTGCATTTTCATGAGACGGCTCAAATCATCCAAGCCGCCCGAAGCCTTGCTAGAAAAACCAAATCACGGCGGAATATGAGCCAGGATAGACTTCCGCGGTCGGAACCAACATTTGTTCGACCTGTCGGCCTCCATTAGCGAATTTGAGATCGCCGCCTGCCGATGACCTGCCGACCTCATCCCGCCTTCGAAAAATTCCGGAGCCTCATCGCGAAAAACGCCGGACTCCTGCGGCCATGGAAAGGCGCGGCCTATCGGGTCACCACACTCGATTATCCGAGCGCCAAAAGCATTCTCCTGGGCCAGGGGAGCTTTTTCCATGGCGGCCGCTGGAATGCCATCCGCTCCTTCCGCGCTGTCTACGGCAGCACCGTGGACACCGTCGCGGTCGCCGAGTCGCGCGCCACGGCCGATTACGCGCGGGTGCCCCAGCCCTTTGCCACTCCACGACTGCTGGTCGCAATCGAATTTTCGCTCCAGCTTGTTCTCGACCTGACGAGCCCCGCGGTTCGCCGCCGACTCGGCCTCACCCAGGACGCCTTGCGGGAGGAGGATTGGCGCCGGACACAGGAAGCGGGCCGGGAAAGTTTCACCCAGGCTGCCGGCCGCGCGGTCTTTGAGCAAAAAGGCGAAGGACTCCTTGTTCCCTCGGCACGGGTGCCCAATGGAGTGAATGTCGCCTATTTTCCAGAAAATCGCCGCCCCGAAAGCAAGGTCACGGTCCTGGAATCGGAAAAGTTAGACCGGGTTCGTCTCGCGTAATTTACATGCAGATTTGCATGGTAAAGTGCTTGCATAAATGTTGGCCACGGCCTAGAATCACCCCATGAAAGCAAAGAAAAAGCCAGGCCCGCGCCCACGCGGGACGGCGCGAGTCAAGGAAGCCGCCGGCCTTTACCATCCGGCGATCAAGGTCGCCGCTCCGCCAGCGATCGATCAGATCGCAGAGAAGTTTGGGTTGCGGCAGGAGACCCTCAGCCGCATGACCGGTTTTTCTCTCCGCGCCGTGGCTGGCTGGAGCAGCGGCAAAACGCCCTCCGCCCCGGTCAAGCGCGCGCTCGTCGAAATGGATCGATTGCTCGACCAACTCTCCCGTCTGATGAAGCCGAAGGATGTCGGCCGCTGGTTGAAAGAACCAAACCCGGCCCTCGATGGCTCCACTCCAGTCCAGGTGATCGAGCGCGGCCAGACCGATCGGATCTGGCGACTCCTTTATTTTCTGGAATCCGGCGAGCCCGGTTAGGCGAAGTTTTTCATCTTCTTTCCCCGGCCGGCGGCCACGTTGGCGCGAAGGAAAAGCGGGACGGAGCAGACTGCGGTTGTCGAGAAAACTGCCTGGTGCGGATGCGCCGACGGCACTTCGATGCGAACGTTCTGAGTCCACGATCCGTATTACACAATATGAGTGAGCGTTCGCATTCTCCGCACGGCAAAATCAACCTCCACGGCAACGGACTTGGAGTTCCTTCCCCCGAGATGGTGGAGACGCGCGCGCGAGAGATCGCGATGATCGACGAACGCAATCCAGACGAATTTACGGAATCCGATTGGCATCAGGCCAAGAACGAATTAACCGGCGTGGAAGGATCGCACGCCCCGGAGATCGACGACTCGGTCGATGATGAGATGAGCGAACGCGACGACATTCCCGGTGCCTCCGGCCATCAGGTTCCGAACAGCGGCGGTTTTGACGATGACAACAACGTCGGTGAAGAACTCGTCAGCGGCGGGATCGAAGAAGCGGCGCATGATCAAATGGTCGAAGCTCGGCGGGAGGAGCTGAATCAGGAACGCGAGGCTAATGAGTAGCGCCTCCATTACCGGAATCGCGCCGGCCACGGTAGAGCCGTCGCATGGGAAAAAAGCGAATCGGGTGGAACGATTGCTCACCCGCTATCAGGAAGTCCGCGGCTTTTCCGAAAAGCTCTGCGACACGCTCGCGCCCGAAGACTGCGTCGTGCAGTCGATGCCTGATGTCAGCCCGACCAAATGGCACCTGGCCCACACCAGCTGGTTCTTCGAGACCTTCATCCTCAAGGTTTGGATGCCCTCTTACCAAACCGTGGTCCCGGAATACGCCTACCTTTTCAATTCCTATTATAACGCCGCGGGCGACATGCATCGGCGCGACCTGCGCGGGTTAATCTCCCGCCCGACCGTGGCGGAGACGTTTCGTTTCCGGAAATCGATCGACGCCCACATCCAGGAATTGCTCGAGACCGCGGACGACGAATTGCTCAAGGAACTCGAGCCGGTCTTCATTATCGGCCTGCATCACGAACAGCAGCACCAGGAACTGCTCGTGACGGACATCAAAAATGTTTTCTCTCACAACCCGCTCCACCCCGTCTTTCGGAAACGCGTCGATCGGATGGAGCGGCGCGAGATCGCTCCGGCGAGCTACATAGATTTTCCCGAGACCACGCTCGAGATCGGTCACGCCGGCCCCGACTTTAGCTACGACAACGAAGGGCCGCGGCATCGCGCGCTCGTCCTGCCCTTCTCGCTCGCGACGCGCCCGGTCACGAACGGGGAATATCTCGCCTTCATCGAGTCGGGCGGCTACACCCGGCCGGAGTTCTGGCTCTCGTTAGGCTGGACCACCGTCAACGAGCCCGCCTCAGGCGGGTGGGAGGCGCCGCTCTACTGGAGCAAGCGCGACGGGAAGTGGTGGAATTTCACCCTCTCCGGGATGCGCCCGATCGATGAATCCGAACCGGTGACTCATGTCAGCTATTTCGAGGCGGATGCTTTTGCCAACTGGAGCGGTGCCCGCTTGCCGACCGAGTTCGAATGGGAACGGGCCGTGGCCGGTTTGCCGATCGAAGGTAACTTCGTCGGCACCGAAGGCTTCCATCCCGCGCCGGTCGCTTCCCAGCCTAACGGAAAGCTGCAGCAGATGTATGGCGACGTCTGGGAATGGACGCGCAGCGCCTACCTCCCCTACCCCGGCTACCATGCCGCGCCCGGGGCGCTTGGCGAATACAACGGCAAGTTCATGAGCAACCAGATGGTCCTGCGCGGCGGCTCCTGCGCAACTTCGCAGAACCACATTCGCCCAACCTATCGCAATTTCTTTCAACCGGAAAAACGCTGGCAGTTCACCGGCATCCGGCTCGCGCGCGACCCGGCATGAAGGGCACGCCTGGTGGGGTAAACGTGCTCGATCTCGAACCGGCCGCTTCCGACTTTCTCGACCAGGCCATCGCTGGTCTCTCGGCCGCGCCGCGCACGCTGCCGAGCAAATTTTTCTACGACGAACGCGGCTCGGATCTTTTTCAGGAGATCTGCGAACTGCCGGAATATTACGTCACGCGCACGGAGACGGAGATTCTTCGCCACTACGGCCCCGAGATCGCGGAATCGATCGGCGAAAATGCCGAGCTGGTTGGATTCGGCACCGGCGCCGGCGTCAAGACGCGGATGCTGCTCGGGCATCTAAAAAATCTAATCGCCTATCTGCCGGTCGATATTTCCAAACAGCGCCTGACGGAATCAGCCGAGGCGCTCAGCCGCGAAATGCCGGCGCTCGAGATTCTCCCGGTCTGCGCCGACTACCTCCAGCCCGTCGAGCTGCCGACGCCGTCGCAAGAGCCGGCCCACATCGCGGTCTATTTCCCCGGTTCCACCATTGGCAACATGCAGCCCGAAGTCGCCCGTCATTTCCTGACCCGGGTGGCGAAACTTTGCGGCCATAGCGGCGGGCTCATCATCGGGGTCGACCTGCAAAAATCGAAGGACGTTCTCGAAGCCGCCTACAACGACAGCGCCGGCGTCACCGCCGCGTTTAATCTCAACATGCTCGAGCGGGCCAACCGCGAGCTGGAAGCCGACTTCGATCTGGCACAATGGCGGCATCGCGCCCTTTACAATGAGGAAGCGCATCGGATCGAGATGCACCTTGTCAGTCAATGTCCCCAGACTGTCCATCTCGGCGCGCGCGAGTTCCATTTCGCTCTCGGCGAAAAAATCATCACCGAATTTTCCTACAAGCACACCATTGAAGGCTTCAGCGCGCTGGCCGCTTCCGCTGGCTTCCAATTGTCGCGCGTCTGGACCGATCCGCGGAAGCTCTTCGCCGTTTTTCATTTTACAACGCTCTGAGCTCTCAGGTGTAGTGGCGGGCGTGTCGCCCGCTTCCGTTGAGCCTGCGGCTGACACAGCCGCCTCTACATTTCATGGATTCGCTCGTTCAATTGCTCGGGGTCAGCAAAAGCTTCGGCGGCACAGTGGCGCTGCATCCGACCGATCTGGATTTTAAACCCGGCCTAACGACGGCGCTGATCGGCCCCAGCGGGTGCGGAAAATCGACCCTGCTCCGGCTCGTCATCGCCCTCCTCCGGCCCGATACCGGCCAGGTCCTGTTCGACGGCACCGAAGTCACTGACGCCAACGCGCAAGAAATTCGCCGCCGCGTCGGCTACGTCATCCAGGAAGGCGGTCTCTTCCCGCATCTCACGGCCCGGGCCAACGTTCTCCTCATGTCGCGCCATCTCGGCCGCACGGCGGAAGAGATGCATTCCCGCCTGGAGGAGCTTTGCGCGCTCTCGCAATTCCCACGCGACGCGCTCGATCGTTACCCGGCCGAACTCTCCGGCGGCCAGCGCCAGCGGGTCAGCCTCATGCGCGCCCTGATGCTTTCGCCAGAAGTGCTGCTCCTGGACGAACCGCTCGGCGCGCTCGACCCGCTCGTTCGAGCGGCATTGCAGCGCGATTTGAAGGAAATTTTCGCGCGTTTAAAACAGACCACGTTGCTCGTCACGCACGACATGGGCGAAGCCGCCTATCTTGCGGACGAGATCGTCCTGATGAACGAAGGACGCATCGTCCAGCGCGGGAGCGCGGCCGATCTGCGCGATCGTCCGGTGAGCGACTTCGTCTCCGAATTCATCAACGCGCAAAGGAGCGCCGCGTTTTGAAACTCGGATTCCTGCTTCTCTTTCTGATCGCGACCTCGGCTGTCGCCTCCGAGCCGATCGTCGTTGGATCAAAGAAATTTACCGAATCCTACGTCCTGGGCGGGATTGCCAGGACGGTCCTCGAACGCGCCGGCTTCACCGTTCAGGAACGGGCCGGGATGGGCGGGACGATCATTCTTTGGCAGGCCTTGAATGGAGGGCAGATCGATCTTTACCCGGAATACACCGGCACAATCGGAGAAGAAATTCTCAAGACGAAAGAACGCCTCTCCTCCGCCGAAATGCGCGAAGCATTGCAGAAATCCGGGGTCGGAATGTCCGCCGATCTTGGCTTCAACAATACCTATGCGCTGGTCATGCGGCGCGCGGCGGCGGAGAAGCTGGGCATTCATGCGATCAGCGATCTCCTCCGTCATCCCGAGCTGAAAGTCGGGCTCACCCATGAATTCCTCGATCGCCAGGACGGCTGGCGCCCGCTCGTGGCGGCTTATGGCCTAACGATGCCTAACGTCAGCGGAATCGACCACGCGATCGGCTACGCCGCCCTCGCTCGCGGCTCGATCGACCTGAAGGACGCTTACTCGACCGACGCCAAAATCCAGGAGAACAATCTCGTCGTCCTGCGCGACGACCGGCATTTTTTCCCGGAATACAAGGCGGTCTTTCTCTACCGGCTGCAACTCGACCCCCGCGCCGTCGCCGCGCTCAATCATTTCGGCGGGATCGATGAGAAGAAAATGATTACGCTCAACGCCGCCGCCGAGCGTTCCAAGGACTACGCGTATGCCGCATCGCTTTATTTCCATCCTGCGACCAAAGAGGGCGCCCCGCAGCGCGACCTCTGGCCCAAGCTCGCGCGCTGGATCAGCCGTCACCTTGAGCTGGCTGGCATTTCGCTGCTCCTTTCCGTCCTCGTCGGCCTGCCGTTAGGCATCGTCGCCAGTCGCGGCGGTCCGGTCGGCCAGGCCATCTTGGCCATCGTCGGCATGATCCAAACCATCCCGTCGCTCGCCCTGCTCGCCCTGCTCGTGCCCGTTCCTTTCCTCGGGATCAGCGCGACGACCGCGATTGTCGCGCTCTTCCTTTATGGGCTGCTCCCGATCGTGCGCAACACTGCGACCGGCTTGCAGGATATCTCGCCCGCCTTGCGTGATTCCGCGGCGGCGCTAGGGCTCGAGCCGGCAGCGCGATTGCGGAAAATCTATCTGCCGCTCGCGTCGCGCACAATTCTGGCCGGGATTAAAACTAGCGCGGTGATCAACATCGGCACCGCCACTCTTGCGGCCTTGATCGGCGCCGGCGGTCTGGGCGAGCCGATCCTGAGCGGGCTTAATCTCAACGATCACGCGACCATCCTGGAAGGCGCCATCCCGGCCGCGCTTCTTGCCCTCCTCGTGCAGGGATTATTCGATCTGCTCGATCGCTTTTTAATCCCGCGCGGCTTGCGGCTGTAGCCGGGGTCGCTGACCCCGGTCCCGGAGCGATGCCGAAGCGGACCGGGGTCAGCGACCCCGGCTACAGTTCTGCGAAGCAGCTCGGCACGAGAATCGCGTCGCTCATACCGTGGAGAAGTTTTTTGTCCGCCGGACAGATCGTGGCCAGCGCGCCACGCAACTTTACGCCGTCAGTCTCGACGAAATAATACGGACATAAACGCACCCGGCCGCGCATCGTTTTGAGCTCGCCAGTCTCCGCGTCCCAATACGGATGATCGAAAAGCCGACCTTTGTGGAAGCGCTGCATGATCGTCGGCTCACGCTCAAAATTTGTCAGCGCGTCGTTGATCCGTTGCTCCCATTCCGAGTGCGGCAAATCGGCCCCGAGCGCGACTCCGCGGCTGCCCCAGCCTAACGGCGAAAACCCGCTCACCTTGAGCAAGAGATCGCGTTCTTTCTGGCTGAAACGCGCCGCTTCCCGCCAGTCGTGGATTTCGAGCCGCGGGATGACGGCATGCTGCGGCAACGGGGTCGGATCGAGAATCCAAGTGTAGGGGATGATCTTTTGCAGGGTTCGAAAATACTTATCTCCCAACTCGCGTCGCCAGAACTCCCGGAGAGGCTGAAGCCAGAAAAGCGCGAACCACATCTTCTCTTCCAGATAGGGTTTGAACGGCGGCGTCACCATCAGCTCGCCACATCCCGCCGCCTCGATCAACCCGGTGATTCCGGGCATGTTTGGAAGGTCGAACAATTCGAAGAACCGGTAGACATCGCGTCCCGCCTGCGGCTGATAATTTTCCGCCGCTTCCACTTTCCACGAGCGCTCCGCAAAGCGCTCGTTCAAATGCCTAACGATCCATTCCATCTCCGGCCGGTAAGTGGCCGATTCCTGCGAGACCACGATGTCGCCACCATTCGGCAAGACGGTCGCGAAGCCGTCGAGCATTCCGTCCTTCCCGCCGATCACCTCCGAGCCGAGCCCGGCGTAGGTTTGATTCAGCCACGCGGTCAGCCCGATGCCGCCCGGGACGGAGTCGACCTCCGCGATCGTCCATCCCTCGTCGGTCAGCACGAGATCCGGGCGGATGACCCGCGGGAGCGCCTCACGAAATTCCTTGCGGCGCGAAAACTCGATCAGCTCCGGCGGTTTCCCGATGTCGAGATAGCGCGCGACCCAGGCCGGCTGTTTTCCTTTCACGCTCTGTTGGTAGAGCTGGTTGCAGGCGCGCTGAAAAACGAAGAGCTGGTGGCCCAGCCGCTCCAGGTCGCTGCGGAGCTTCTCATCGATCGCGAAAGGCTCTGGTGAAAGCAGCCAATCTTTTTCGGCGAAGAGGCTTTCCTCGGGGCGGGCCTCGCGAAGGGCGGTAAGACGATCGATTTCCGTGAGCATGAAGGCCCGTTAACTTTCGACGCCGCGCCCGCCCCGGGCAACCGCGAATCGCTTACAGCTGAGTCGCGGCGACCGCCCGGAGTTTGGGCAGGGCCGCTTCGATCGCGCTCCGGTCCGCTTCCAGCCAGGGCGGAAGGACGAGCGACTGGCCTAACGACTCCATCTTCTCATCGACATGAAAGCCCGGCCCGTCCGTCGCCAGTTCGAAAAGCACTCCGCCCGGCTCGCGAAAATAGACCGATTTGAACCAGAAACGATCGATCACCGGAGTCGGCTGAGCCCCGTGCCGGCTGACCTGCTCGCGCACCGTCAGCTCGTGCGCTTCATCCTCCATGCGCCAGGCCAAATGATGCACACTGCCCGTCCCCCAGGCGCCACGGGGTGCGCCGGGCGCCGCTTGCAGGTCGACATACTGCCCCCGAACCTCCCTCGCCCAATCCGTACCGCTGCCAACATTCTTCTTCGCCGATTTTGCGAAACCCGAGCGCGTCTTCCAGGAACGAAACCGTCTCTTCCAGGGCGCGCTCCACCAGGCGCGCGCCTTCCAGCCCGCGAATCTGGTGCTCGAGCGGAATCGGACTTCGTTCCCACGGCGTGAAAGCTCGGCCTAACGAACTCGCGCTCTCCACCAGGGCGAGCCGTAATCCGTGCGGATCGACCAGGGGCAGGACGCGCTGGCCGAAGCGATTTTCGAGCGTAGAGGGGCGAACCCCGCCGCGGCCGAGACGCGCCTTCCAGAACTCCAGACTGCCCGGCGGCACCGCCAGCGACACTTCCGTGCTCAACCCGTGACCGTCGCGATGCGGCGCGAGCTCGGCCCACGGGAAGAAGGTCAGGTCGGTGCCGGGATGGCCCTCGGCGTCGGCATAAAAAGATGATAAGTGCCGGGATCATCCTGGTTGACGCTTCTCTTGACCAGCCGCATCCCGAGGACTCCGGCGTAGAAATCGAGATTCTCCTGGGCCGGACCGGCGATGGCGGTGATGTGATGAAGTCCGGCGATCGGTTTCATAGGGAAAGACAGGTCGGATCACGATAACCGTTTTGAAGCAGTCGCAAAACGCACGGAAGCGCGAAAAAGACAGATGATTCCCGCTCGGCTACAGTTATCGTTAGGCAGTCGTCCCAAAATGAAACGTCTTTGCGCCATTCTAATGTTTGCCGGCCTCCTCGCCGGGCCCGTCCTGGCCGAACCGCCGGTCGTCTTTTTCGTGCGTCATGCCGAGCGGGCTGCGATCAGCGGGCGGGTGCCGTCCGATACCGGCCTCTCAGAAGCGGGGCAGGCCCGCGCCCAATCCCTCGCACAAGCTCTGAAGGATGCGCATATCGCCGCGATCTACACGAGCGAGTACAAACGCACCCGAGAAACTGCCGCCCCACTCGCCCAGTTGTCCGAGGTCCGTCCGGAGATCGTACCGGCCGACGATCTCCGGTCGCTCCTCGCGAAAATCAGAGCGAGCCCAGGCAATGTTCTCGTGGTGGGGCATTCCAACTCCCTTCCGCAAATCATCAATGCGCTCGGCGTCAAATCCCGGGTCAGCGTGACCGAATCCGATTACGACAATCTCTTCCTCGTCGTCCTCGAGCACCCGCCACGGCTGATCCAGCTGCACTTTCGTTAGGAATCCTGCGCCCAAACCAGCAGAGCATTGCCACCATGGGCGGCGGTCTGATACACTCCGAGCGTGCAGCCCCGGTTTCTTCTCCTCCTCCTGGCCGCGATCGGCACGGTGTCTGCAATTGGCTTTCAATCGGGCCGGCAATCCGCCCGCGCGACCGACGTGGAAAAAGTTGAGAGGGCTGGAGAGACGTCTCCTCCGCGCCGTCTGGTCGCCTCGCATGAACCTGATTTCTCCCGGGTCACCATCGCGAACATTGGCGCGGTAGAATTTGAAGAAGCATACGACCTCCTGCGAGCTGCCTCCCCCGCGACGCTGGCCGGCTGGGCCCGGCAGTTGCAGGCGATGCCAGCCGGGCCGGCCCGGGCAACGGCGATCACTTCTTTTTTCAAGGTTCTGGTCCAAACAGATCCGACCAGAGCAGTCGATCTCGTTCTTGGCCTAACGAACCGGGAAGCGCGTTCCCTGGCGGGCGCGGCGGTGCAAGGAGGGGCTCCGGAATCCGCCTTTCCGGAAGTGGCCCGCATGCTGGTGGAGCTGGATGAAGATTCGCTGACCGAGTTTGTCCTGTTATGGAGTCGCTTTGATCCGGTGAGCACGAGCCGCTTTGTGGAAGAGCATCCGTCGAAAATGGATAGCAACGCGATTGCCCTGCTCCTGGAGAACTGGGCCGCAATTGATCCGCTAGCGGCTCAAACCTGGCTCGACGGACTCGATCCGAAAAAACGAAAGCCGGATGTGGTGGAAGGATTCGTTTCCGGCTGGTTCGAAAGCGACCGGTCCGCGGCGCTTGCCTATCTCGCCGCGCACGCTGACGAGAAAGTTTATCGGCGCGGGATTCGCAGTGCGGCGCGGACCCTGTTCGCCAAATCCCCTTCTGACGCCGGCAGCTTTGTCACCCAGCTTCAAAACCCGGCTGCTCGTGCGGCAGCGGTGGATGAAATAACCGCCTACGCGACCGATCGAGTTCTGGGAGGCAACCTCACCTTTCCGGCAGAAGCGGTCGCCCGCTGGATGATCACTTTGCCTGAAGACACGTGGAAAAACCATCTCGGCGCTGTGCTCTCCAGTTGGAGCAGCGCTGATCCCGCCGCCGCTGAGGCATGGTTGAATCAAATGCCGCTCCCGGCGCGGGACCAGATGGCTGCGGAATTCTGCGCCAACTTCGACTGGCAAGCACCGCAGTCCGGCGTCATCGCGGGCTTGAGGATCAGTGACCCGACTTTGCGCGCCAACTCTTTGGCGAAATTACGCAAGAGGATCGGCACCCGCGAAGAGGCCAGCGAGATCATGTTGCACCTGCAATTAGCGCCGCGCGACAAAGCGGAGATCGAGAAAGCGCTGGCAGACCTATGAACGCTCGCTCCGTTGCCTTCGTATTCCTGCTTTGCACTGTGGCCGCGATAGCCTTCGCGATCGGCCGCGTGTCCGAAGCACCGAGAATGGCGAGTTCATCTTCGGGTTTCGACGTTCCCGAAAATCCGCAACCAACTTCAGCGCCAGCTCCAAGCAAAGAGATCAACGTGGTTGATATCGCCCGACTCCCTTTTCCCGACGCGTTTGCGGCGCTGAAGACGGCGCCGCCGGAAGTGCTCTCCGCGTGGGTGGAAAAGATTCAGGCGATCAAGCCCAGCTCGACGCGCTGGAGTGCAATCTCCAGTTTCTTTAAAACTCTGATTCAAATCGACCCCGAAACCGCAACGAAGCTGATCGGGCACCTGAGCGAAGACAACCGCTGGACCGCTTTGATGGCCGTAAAGACTGCGGCCCCGCCGCGGGCGATGGGACAGATCGTCGACTTGCTCCAGACATTTCCGATCTTAGACATCTCCGGCTGCAGCTTTGACTATCTGCGGGACGCGTTCGCGGAGTGGAGCGCGTTTGATCCCGTCGCCGCAGGCCGATATTTCGACCAGCACTCGAAGGACAAAAACCTCTCCGGGTATGTCGCCACCGTGGTCGAGAAATGGGCTGCATATGACCCTGAGTCAGCGCAAAAATGGGCGGAGCGGCAGCTACACCGAAACCCCGATGAAACCGCCAGCGCATCGGAATGGCCATATCCGCAGGCAGTGATGACCGAGGCCTGGGTGGAAGGTTATCTCAGGCACGATCGCCCCGGTGCCCTTGACTACATCGTCAAGTTTCAAGATCGCCCGGGAGTAAAACAAGCGATTCCAAATGTTGCCGGAGCGCTCTTTCGCGACTCTCCAAATGAAGCAATGGCTTTCCTGCAGAGGCTCCCGGAGGAAGGGCAAGCCGAAGCGCTACGAGGAATTTCCTGGGTCGCGGACCGAAAGGTTTATTCCGACGCCGACGCCTGGAAACGTTCGCCGGAATTTGTCGCCAACTGGATGTTGCAATTCCCTACCGCTGCCTGGAGCGATCCGCTTGGGCAAGTGATCACGGAATGGAGATACGGAGACACCCAGGGTCTCTTTGCTTGATGTCCCAACTTCCAACCGGTACACGCGAGGAGGTGGCCGCACGATACCATCCCTATCTGCCGCCCGATATCGCGGAAAAGGAGTTCGTTCTCGTGATGCAGGTTTCGGACACTGCCTTGCGCGATCGGCTCCTCGAGAATTTCATGTCCGAGGCCCAGAATTCGACGGACATCGCCCTCCGCTCTCTCGCCCGGACTCAGCTCCCAGAATCTCAAAAACAACACCTCGCAAGCCTCATCCCGAAACGCGAGAACGAAGCCGACCCGGCGCCGAACGATGAAGAATAAATCAGGGCGGCGAATGCAGCCGGGACTGGTTCGAGGAAAAACTACTTCTGATCGAAGAGAGTGGTGCGCGCGACGCGCTCACCTTTGAGGAAGACATACGAGATCGCGGAAAGTGCGCGCACGTCCTGCAACGGATTGCCGTCCACCACCAGGAGCGAAGCTTCCTTCCCTTTCTCGATCGTGCCGATGCGTTGCTCGGCCCGCAGCAATTTGGCAGAGTTGAAGGTCGCGGCCTGGAGGGCGACTGGGATGGGGATTCCCGCTGCCACCCAAAGTTCGATCTCGCGCTGGACTGTCGGCCCGTGCAGGACATAGAAGTTCCCCGCGTCCGACCCGGTCACCAGCGTCACGCCGGCCTGCCAGGCCCGGACCAGGTTTTGCCCGCCGAGGTCGACCGACATTGGATAATGCGCGAGCCCTTCCCGCAGCGATTTCAGGTCAGCGCTCGTCGCAGCTTTTTCGCTGCCGCTGAGTAGTTCCTTGGTCGTGACCTGCTGGACTAACGAACGCTTGAGCAGCTCCGTTTTCCCCTTGGAAAATTCCGTCAGCCCTTCCGCCACACTCAACGTCGGATCGAAGGCGATACCCTTGGCTTTCATCTCCGCGAACGTCACCTCCGGGATTTCGTCGCGAAACGAGCTGTGCTCGATCGAGTCCGCGCCTAACGATACCGCATCGATCACATCGCGGCTCTCGCCGACGTGAATCGAGGCCGGAAGTTTTTTGGCGTGCGCCTCATCCACCACCGCGCGCAGGAGATCGAGATTCATTCGATTGAAGGCGTAGCCCGGGACGCCGGACTCGAGCACGCCCTTGATCGCGTTCACTCCCTTGAGCGCGAGCGCATCGACCTGCTGGCGCGCTTCCTCCGCGCTTTTTGGGACTCGCAAAAATTGGGCATCGAATCCGGCCCGCGCCATCTCCGGCATGCGCTTGGAGTATTCCGTGCCGTGACCGCCTTCCGCGGTGAAGAGCGGACCGCAAAGGAAAAGCTCAGTTCCGAGTTTTTCGCCGCTGTTAAAGCGATCCCTCAACTTTAACATTTCATCCACCTTGTCGCCCGCACTCCGAACCGCAGTGATCCCGCAGTAGAGATAAGCCGACAACTCGCGCTCGGCCGATTTCTCCGGATCGAACTTCGACCAGTCATCGTAAAAACCACCCGGCCCGCCGAGATGCACGTGCATATCGATCAACCCGGGCAGAACCGTTTTTCCGGCCGCATCGATCGCCTCGGCGTTGAGCTTCTTCGCATCGGGAAAAGTGCCGTCGTAGACCTCCGCGATCTTCCCGTCTTTCACCAGCACCGCTCCGATTTCGATCACCTTGCCGTTGCCGACGAAAATGCGCGCGTTTTGGATGAGCCAGGTCTGGCCGCGGCGCATGTCGCGCGCGAGGATCTTCGCTTTGACGAGATCGTGCTGGCTCCAAGCCTGGTAGGCACCGAGGCAGAGGAACGGGAGCAATACCACCAGCACCCAGAGCTTGGCCGAGGCGCGGAGTTTCTCCTCTTTTTCCCAGCGGAAGAGCTTGGTCGCGATAAATGTCCCGACCACCGTGGTCAGGACCAGCGCCACGACCGAGAGCCAATTCGCCATGATCGTTTCGCCGCGCTGCATGATCCCGCCGATCCCGGTCATGAGGTAGGTCGCGGGAATGAACTGCGTAATATTCTGCAGCCAATGCGGCATGTAAGTGATGGGGATGGTCGCGCCGCTCAGGAAAAGCATCGCCATGTAGATCGGCTGGATGAGGATGTTGCTTTCCTGCGAGGAATTGACGACCGCGGCCACGATCAGGCCTAACGAACGGAAGGCGATCGCCCCGAGACAAACGAAAATCAGGAGCGAGCCGAGCTGCGCCGGGATCGGCATTCCGTAGAACTGGTGCGCCAGGAAAAGAATTAGCACCACGCTTGGGACAAAGAGGACGACACCGGTAATCATCGAGGCCGCGAGGAGCGGGACCGGCGTGATCGGCGTCACCTTGTAGCGCCGGAGCACGTTCTCCTCGCGTTCCTGGACCGCGCGCATGCCCGCGCCGAAAAGTCCGTTCCCGAGAATGCCGAGAACGACGACCATCGCCACCACCTGAAGAATGGCCGAGCCCTGGTTGGCGTCGAACATCTGCGCGAAAACGAAGAAGAACATGAGGGGAAGAAATAGTTGAAGAACAAGACCGTCCGGTTCCGGCTCGCGAGCTTGAGGTCGATCTTGAGAAGGGCGAGAAACGCTTTCATGTCGTGAGCCAAGGCCGGGGCTCGGAGCACAGGCGTCTCGCCTGTGGGGTAAGCG
>JBBPZS010000037.1:0-13646 GCA_038198605.1 Chthoniobacterales bacterium
AACGCCGGCGGCGGCGAAGGTCGTGAAGGAAGGATAAGGCGGACGCGCCAATTGCGGGGCGCCGTTTACGACCGGGTTGAGATAGATCGTGGTCTCAGCCGGGAAGCCCGTCAGCGGGATGATCTTCGTGAAATCACTGCCGGTGTCGTTGAGACTTCATAGCTTTGTAATTTGGATCGGCTCCCCAACGCACCGCGATCGCGGTCGCCCGGTCGGTCCGCAGAAAGACCTGGGCGGCCGTATCGGTGACTCCGCCCACGACGGGCCCATGGATCAGAACTTGCGCCGGCGACGGAGTGACGACGAGAAAGGGGAGCGCGAGGCTGCACGTGAGCGCGATTCGGCCGATGGGATTCATAGAGGGGAAATGGGATTAACGAGCCATCATGACGCCCGGTCGGCGGAAAGCTTTTTTGCTATTTCGCTTGCACAATTTTAGCGGCTCTTTTTCCCGTTCGCGCTCGCTCTGCTCGTCTCCGGATGTGTTACCGAACAGCAACGCCTGGGCTATCACCGAATCGCCGTGAGCTGGCCTCCCGGCCACGAAAACGTGCCCGATTGCAATCCCTTGATCCAGATGAATGGCAACGCGGTCGCCGTCAAAGGAGTGAAAGTGGTCACGCCGACGGGGATCGGAGTGGAAGGCGGCGAGTTTAGCCGCGATCCCAAAGTGCTACAGACCGCGAGCGACGCCGCGATCCGGGCGGACCAGGAGTTTGTGCGTCTGTGCAGTCAGCTCCCGAGTTACGCGAACGACCGGGAGCAGTTCTACGCGCTGCGCAAGAAGATGTCGGACATCGCGCTGAACGACCGCCATGGCCACGGTGGTCGCCACCGGCACGGGGCAGTCGACCCCGGCGCCGCTACCAGCTCTTCCCACCGACGCCGCCTCGGTGGCGAGCGACGCCGGTGTCGATACGAGTCGGACCGTGGCGAACCCGCCGGCCGAAGGGAGCACCGCCACCACGACGGCTACGGCGCCGTCGGTGAATGGGGATGCGGTCGCTAAGCTCTAGCGCGCCGTAGACAAGCTGAACAAGGCGTCGTCGAAAAAGGTCCAGAAGCGCAGCCCCGCGCATTCGAAAAAGGCGGCTAACACTTAGCCGTCGGGCGCTTATTTCTGCAGGTAAGGCGCGGCCTTCGCCCCGATCTCAGCGGCCCGTTGCGACTGTGCCGGTGACATCTTCGCGGCCGCTGCCTGGAGCTTGGTTTGCCAGGCTCGCAGCTCTTTGCCGAGGTCGATGTAGCGCAAGGTTAGGCTGACATCTCCGCCCTTCATCTTCCGGGCCGTCTTCACGAAATGAGTCGTGGTTTTCTCGTAGTCGTTGAGCAGGAAGTCGATTTCGTTTTGCGGCGCCTGGCTGGCCGCAGCCGCGTCCGCACCGTTGGAATCGCCTTGTCCACAGCCACTGAGCCCGAGAAGAAGTGAGACGGCGAACGCGCAGGACGCCAGGAGAGAAGAAGTCGTTTTCAAAGTTTCTGGCCGGGCGGAAGCGAGCAACCACCCTAGGCCAAAGCCACGCGTTCGCGCAACTGGTAAGACGCGAGCGAGCCCGACCGGAGGCGATCAACCGCCCCGCTGAAAGACCGGTCCGATCCCGATCTCATGCAGGATTCGATCTTCTTCGGCATGCATGCGCGCATGTGCGGCGGGATCGCGATCGTCATACCCGCTGAGATGGAGCACGCCGTGGAGCGCATAGAGCAGCAACTCGTTCTCGGGGTTGGTCCCGCGTCGTTTTGCTTCACGCCGCGCAAAGGGAACGCAGAGCACGATCTCGCCGCTCGTCGCGCGGCCGTGGGCGTCACGTTCCAGTTCGAAGGTCAGGACGTCGGTCGGTCCCGGCACGCCCGCGAATTTCTCGTGCAGCGCCGCCATTCGCCGGTCGCCGACCAGGGCGATCGAGACCGCGCGCGGGGCAGCCGGGATCGACTCCACCGCCGGCGGCAGCCAGCGCTCGAGGTAAGTCAGGAACGACTGATGGGCGCGAGCGGCGACCGCGGTGAAGGCAAATCCTGTCACTGCAGGCATTCCTCGAAGGCCGCCGGCTCGCCGCGCAAATAAGCGAGGGCTTCGCCGGCGAAATGGAGCGAGCCGGTAATGAGGATGGGATCCGCAAACTCCTGGGCCCGCACCCAGGCTTCGGCAAACGAACCCGTTACTTCGACCGCCAGGTCAGGCACCAGTCCTTTAATCGTTAGGCGCAGGCTCTCCGGGTCCAGGGCGCGTTCGCTGCGGATGGCGGGCAGAAAAACCCGGCTCATTAGCGGACTCAGCGCTGCGCAGAGCTGCGTGGCGTCCTTATCGCTCAGGGTCGCGAGGAGGAGCGTGGTGCGTTGCTCGCCGAAAGCCGCCCGCCACGTCCGGGCGAGGCTGCGCGCGCCGGCTGGATTATGCGCGCCGTCGATGATCGTGCGCTCGTCCCAATGCTGGAACCGGGCTGGCCAGCGGACTTTGGCGAGTCCTTCTCCCACCGCCCCGGGTCCAACCGCAATCCCCGCCGCCGCCAGCGCCGCGACCGCCAGCGCGGCGTTTTCCTGTTGATGCGCACCTCTGAGCGCAACCGGGAATTCCAAAAACGCGTGCCTAACGAACTTAAGTGGTGCGTGGCAGGCCGTCGCGCGCTCGCGGATGACGTTCGTGGCTTCGTCCGTCTGCGCGGCGGAGACGACCGGCACACCGGGCTTGATGATGCCCGCCTTCTCGCTCGCGATCTCGGTCAGGGTGTGACCAAGCCACTTCTGGTGATCGTAATCGATCGGCGTCAGCACGCTGACGATCGGTCGGGTGGCATTGGTCGAGTCGAGACGCCCGCCGAGGCCGGTCTCGAGCACCACGAGATCGGCGTCGTGTTGTCGGAAATGTTCCAGCGCGAGCGCGGTCGTGATCTCGAAAAATGTAGGATGCGGGTCCCAGTCCGCGACCAGCGCGCGGATTCGGCCGAGCCCGCGGGCCACTTCCGCTTCCGAGATCATTTCGCCATTCACCTGGATGCGTTCGCGAAAAGTGATGAGGTGAGGGGAAGTGAAGAGCGCGGTCCGGTACCCCGCCGCCCGACAGATGGCGTGGAGCATCGCGCAGACCGAGCCTTTACCGTTGGTGCCCGCGACATGCAGGATCCGCGCAGCCGGCGCGGGCACGCCTAACGAGTCAAAGAGTCGCTCGGTGTTTTCCAGTCCGAGCTTGATCCCGAAACGCTGGGTCCCGAACAGCCAGGCGAGCGCCTCGCGGTAGGAAGAACCAGGTTGGTCCGCCAAGACATCCATCGGCAAAATCTGCGGACCTAAACAGACCTGCTCAATTCGTCGCCGCAAAGTAAGCGAGGAATTGGGCGAGCTGCGCGCGCAACGCCTTGCGATGCACGATGAGATCGATCAGGCCGTGCTCCTCGAGAAATTCCGCGGTCTGGAATCGCTCCGGCAGATCCTGGTGCGTCGTTTCCTTGATCACGCGCGGCCCGGCGAATCCGACCATCGCCTTCGGCTCCGCGATGATGACGTCGCCTAACGAAGCAAAGCTGGCCATCACCCCGGCGGTGGTGGGATTCGTGAGCACGGAGACGAAGGGCAAATTCGCGCAGGCGTGCAAGGCGAGCGCGCCGCTGGTTTTCGCCATCTGCATGAGGCTAAGCATGCCTTCATACATGCGCGCGCCGCCCGATGCGGAAACGATGATGACCCCGCAGCGATTCGCGGTCCCGTATTCCACGATGCGGGTGATCCGCTCGCCCACGACCGAGCCCATGGTCGCGGCGAGGAAGCTGAAATCCATCACCGCGATCGCGACTTTGTAGCCCTCGATCAGCGCGTGGCCGCTGAGGACGGCGTCGACCAGGCCGGTGCTGTCCTGATATTTCCGCAGCCGATCCTTGTAGCTCGCCATTCCCTGGAATTTCAGCGTGTCGATCGAGCTGAGCCCAGCATCGAGCTCGATGAAACTGTCGGGATCGCACAGGTGGGCAATCCGTTCCTTGGCCGACTGCGTGAAATGATAGTCGCAGCGCGGACAGACCCGATCGTTCTCGACCAGCTCGATCTCATGCACCACTTCGCCGCAACCGGGGCATTTCTGCCAGAGGCCTTGCGGTATCTCGCGCTTCTTGTTTCTGCCTTGCGTCTTGAGCGAAGGTTTTTTGAAAATGGCCATAAGGATCAACCGCGCGCGGCGGTGGCAGCGTGGACCGAACGGGCGCCGGCCTGGCGCAGGACAGAGGCGCATTCGCTCAAGGTCGAGCCCGTGGTGAGAACGTCATCGATCAGGAGCACGCGGCACTCTTGCACGTCAGCGCCGCGGCGTAAACGGAACGCGCCGGCCAGATTTTCCATCCGCTCCGCGCGATCGAAGCGCGTCTGGGTGGTGGTGTAACGAATGCGCTGGAGGAGGGGACGGACCGGTCGTCCGCTCGCGCGTCCGAGCAGAGTGGCGAGGAGGTGCGCCTGATTGAAAGTGCGTTCGCGTTCCCGCGCGGGATGAAGCGGGACTGGCACGATGTAATCGAATTCGCGGCCCGCCAGCCGTGGATCCTTCAGCGTTTCGCCAAGCCACCGGCCGAGCACATGGCGCAGATGCACCTGACCCCCATACTTGAAATCGTGCATCACTTTGCGGACCACGCCGCGGCTGCGATAGGCGGAAACGGCCGCCTCGAAATGGAGTTCGCGATCGTGGCAATTCGCGCAAGTGAACCGCTCCGTGATCGCGCCGGCAAAAGGTTGCGAGCAGCGATCGCAGAACGGCGCGCGCAAACGCGGCGCTTCCTCGTCACAGCGGGCGCAAAGATATTCGCCCGGTTCCGTCGCTGCTCCGCAGCCGGCGCAGGTCGGCGGATAAAAGAGGCTAACCAGTCCGCGGAACGGTCGACTCAGAGCGAGCATGGCCATGATTCACCCAGCCGCGCATCAGGCCCCAACTGAGGAGGGCGATGCTAAGAGGCACGATGCCGACGAGCAAGTCTTTCCCGATCCAAGGGAGCGCGAACAATTCGCGGTGAGCGGCTTTGCTGAAGACGCTGTTGGCAAAGATCCAGCCGGCATGCAGGCCGATCGGGAGCGCGATCGAACGGGTTAAGAGGCGCGCGTCGGCCAGGATGCAGCCAACGGCGAAGAGGGTGAGGAACCCGCCGGCCACGAGCAGCGGGTCGCCGAATTGCCAGAAAGAATGGCCTAACGAGACAAAGCCGGAGAGCCAGTTGACGAATTCGTTAGGCACGGCCAGGGCAGGGGACTTCAGGAAATGGACGACGGAGAAGAGGGCGGAGGTAAGCAGGAGCGCGGTGACCCGCGAGCAACTGCGCAGGAGCACGCCGAGGATGAACGCGCGGAAAAGCAGTTCCTCGAGCAGGGGCACGACTAGGATCGCGCCGAGGACCGCGGGCATTTTCCCCCAGAGAAACGGATGCCGGAGAGAGTAGAAATGGAGCGCGAGCAAACCCGCGCCGCCGCACAGCAATGGGACGGCGGCAATCGCGAAACCGGCGCCGACGTCGGCGATCGGCCGCGGGTTTTTCTCCAGGCCTAGGTCGCGCCAGCCGCCGATGTGCAGGGCCCGCAAGAGAGGCCAGAGCAGGAGCAGTGCAGCTACCAGGATTGCGCGATGGAAATAGCTGTCGAAAGCGTAGTGCGCGAGGCTGGTGAGCAGGCCGTGTGCGATCAGGCTTTGTCCGGCCCAGAAGAGCGGCGGGGCCAGGAGCGCTCCGAGGAGGAGCACGCCGCCGACGTAGCAAAGGATTTTGGCGGCGTCTTTCACAGCAAACTTGGGAAATTTCGCCTCCGGTCGAACCCTGCACGATGAGGCGGGTTTCCGAAATGCGAGATGAGTTGTATGTAAGGAGCCAAGCTCATGCGCAGTCAACATATATGGACCTCGCGCGTCGAGGATGGACGCAAACGCGAAGTGCGGGTGACGAAGTTTGGCGGGAACTGGAAATTCCAAGCCAAGCATCGCGACGAGGAGCAGTGGACCTACTACGACCGTCCGCTAACCGACGATCTGCGCGAGCTGCGCGATATCATTTTCCGGAAATACCAGCGGCGGCGCGCGTCGGCGGAGGATTTCGCGGCGGTGGATAAAATGCTGAGCGACCAGCTCCGCGAGGATGAGTAGCTGGGATACCGAGCAGCTCGCGGCCGACGACAAGCGCTTCGTCTGGCATCCGTTCACACCGATGGGCGAATGGTGCGCGCCGGAGCATGAGCCGCTCGTGCTCGTCTCGGGCGACGGGGCCCTCGTGCGGGACAGCCGCGGCCGCGAATACATCGACGGCAACGCCTCGATCTGGACGAACGTCCACGGCCACAATCACCCGCGGATCAACGCCGCCATTCGCGCACAACTCGACCGGGTCGCGCACACCTCCTTCCTCGGCACGACGAACCCGCCCGCAATCGAGCTGGCGCGTCGGATCGTGGAGCTCTTCCCGCGCGAGAAATTCGGCCGGGTCTTCTTTTCCGACGACGGCTCGACCGCGGTTGAGGCTGCGCTCCGGATCGTGAGCCAATATTGGCAGCTCAACGGCTCGTCGCGCCGGATCTTTGTCTCTTTCCGCGAAGGCTACCATGGCGACACGGTGGGAGCGGCCAGCCTCGGGGCTTCCGCGATGTTCGGCAGCGGGCTGGGGGGCTGGGTGGCGCCGACTCTGGTTGTGTCGTCGCCGGAGGAGCTGAGCAACCTCGCCAACCCGACCGAGATAGCCGCGGTTGTGATCGAGCCGGTGATCCAGGGGGCAGCGGGAATGAAGATATGGTCGCCTGGGACGCTCAAGAGCGTCCGGGAGTGGTGTGACCAAGCCGGCACGCTGCTGATTGCCGACGAAGTCATGACCGGCTTTGGCCGAACCGGGAAAATGTTCGCCTGCGAGCATGAGGGAGTTGAGCCCGACGTTTACGTTTTTGGCAAAGGTTTGACGGGTGGATATTTACCGTTGGCTCTTACGTTACTCACGAATGAAATATTTCGCCCCTTTGAAAGCGTCAAAAGCGAAGCAACGCTTTTCTACGGACACAGCTACACGGGAAATGCGCTAGGCTGCGCGGCCGCCCTTGCTAGTCTCGAGACCTTTGCAAGCGAAGGAACGCTCGCTGCGCTCGGGCCGAAAATTCGGAAAATCCAAAGCGGTTTAGCCGGAATTGAGGGTGCAGTTCGCACCCGAGGAGTTGGAATGATTGGCGCGCTCGACCTGCCAAACAGCGTCATGGCAAAGGAAGTTTGCCGGCGCGCACTGGGCTATGGGTTACTCACCCGCTCGATCCGGGAGACGGTTGTCTTCATGCCGCCGCTTTGTGTTTCTAGCGAATTAATCGAAAAATCACTATCTGCTTTGCAGCAGTCGATTACGAATGTTCTTACGGAGACTATGACAGCTCGAGAACCGGTCGCGACAAACGCCTTAAGCGATGGCTAAAGGCATCAGATTGGACCTCGCCTTGGTGGAGCGCGGCCTCTTCCCGAGCCGCCAGCAAGCTCAAGCCGCGATCATGGCCGGCGAGGTCCAAATCGACGGCCAACTGGCCCTCAAAGCCTCGGATTCCGTGCCGCAGAACTGCCAGCTCGTGGTTGCGGCTCGCGAGCGCTTTGTCGGTCGCGGCGGCATCAAGCTCGAGGGCGCCATCGAACATTTCGGGATCGATTGCGCCGGCCTGATGGCCTTGGATATCGGAGCTTCAACCGGCGGATTCACAGACTGCCTGCTGCAGCGCGGCGCGACCAAGGTCTTCGCAGTGGACGTTGGCCATGGTCAATTGGCTTGGAAAATCCGCGACGACCCCCGGGTCGAGACTCTGGAGAAGTGCAACGCCCGTCATCTCTCCCGGGAGGAAATTCCAGCGCCGATCCAGCTCTGCGTGATCGATGTTTCCTTCATCTCGCTGACTTTGATCTTGCCCAACGCCTTCGAGTTGCTAACTCCAGACGGTGTGATCCTCGCGCTCATCAAACCGCAGTTCGAACTCGCGCGCGAGGATGTCGGCCGGGGCGGCATCGTCCGCGACCCCGCGTTGCATGCAAAAGTGCAGGCCAAGGTCGCCGCTTTTGCACAGTCCATGGGCGCCCTGGTGACCGGGCTTTTCCCGTCCACGATCACCGGGACCGATGGCAACCAGGAATTTTTCATATGTCTCCGAAAACCGTCGGCTTAATCGCGCACACCGGGAAACCTGGCGCCGGCGAACTGGTGCGCCAGCTCCGGGAGGAATTCGAGCGCGCCGGCGTCCGCGTCGTAGTTGAAAAAGCGACCGCCGCCCTGACTGGCAACCCATCTGACCTGAGCATCTCCGCCGTGGGCGCCGCGGCGGATCTCCTCGTGGTGCTCGGGGGCGACGGCACCATCCTGAACGCCGTCAGCAACCTGCAGGACGAGATCAAGCCCATCTTCGGCATCAATATCGGCTCGCTCGGATTCCTGACCTGTCTGAACTCCTCGACCTACCGCGAGGCGGTCGAGTCCATTCTGAGCGGGAATTATTCCCTGAGTGATCGCGCCTTGCTCGCGGTCCAGGTGAAAAAAGAGGGCCGCGTCCTGCACGAGTCCGTCGCCTTGAACGACGCCGTCATCAGTCGCGGCAAAATCTCGCGCCTCGTGCGGCTCCGCACCCGGGTGAACGGCGAGCCGCTGACCGAGTTCAACGCGGACGGATTGATCGTCGCCACGCCCACCGGATCGACCGCGTATTCGCTCTCCGCCGGCGGTCCGATCCTGGCGCCGCAGTCGGGCGTCTTCGTCATCACACCCATCTGCCCGCACGTGCTCACGAACCGCTCGGTGATTGTCGAAGATCGTTCCCTGATCGAGATCGAAGCCAGCCGGGCCGAGACCCCGGTCTATCTCAGCGTGGACGGGCGCGACCCGATGACGCTCGAATTCGAGACCACGGTCGCCATCCGCCGCTCCGAAAAGATCCTGCCCCTGGCGGTGCTGCCGGAATCATCCTTCTTCAGCGTTCTCCGCCAGAAGCTCAAGTGGAGTGGCAGCAACGTTTAGTGAACCCTAAAGGACTAGTCACGCTGAAGTCGCCGGCTTATATTACGAGCCTCGCCGTCTATGACCGGGGTGCGAAAAATCGTGAGGGCGTCGTGGACAAAGCGATGATCAGCGAAGTTAAGCTCAGCCGACAACTGGTGCTCACCGGCACCTGATTTCGGCCTGGCGGCAAGGTGAAAAAGTAAAGCTATGCCATCGCCAACAGCGCGCGAGGACACAACCTCCGCAGACGAGGAGATCTCGCTCCAAGAATTCTTAGAGGGGGTCTCCCCAGGCACGAGAAAGAAGATTTCCGGGTTCGCAACGACGATGTCATCGGGCCCCTCGTTCAGTGGGCATGTTCCGGCAGAACGAGTGGAGTTTATTCGGATCCCGATCAATCTGTTCTGCAACGATCCCGCGTGCGCCCGCGTGCAGTTCTTCGCAAATACCGATCCAAATCCGATCGCACTCCCCGCCATTGCCCTTTTTGGAAGCGACATCTTCTTGCACTATCGCTGCCGAAATTGCCTTCGTGTGGGCAAAACGTACGCCGTGCACGTCATCTCGAGGCGGGACAATGACGGGACGCTCGTGAAGATTGGTGAGTGGCCGTCGTTCGGTCCGCCATTGCCGTCGCGCTTACAACGGCTTGTGCAGTCCGAACGCGATTTATTGCTTAAGGGATTCCAAAGCGAGAAGCGAGGGTTTGGGATCGGAGCGTTCGCTTACTATCGGCGGATCGTCGAAGACGAAAAAAATTCGCTGATCGACCAAATAATCAGGGCATGCAAAAAAATCGTCGGTGGCGACAGATTCATTCCTGGCCTTGAGGCTGCGAAGAATCGAATCCGATTCACCAGTGCGATTGAGCAGATCGCAGATGCGATCCCCGATGCCTTGATGATGGCAGGGCACAATCCCCTGACGGTCCTTCACCAAGCTCTGAGCAAAAAGATTCATTCCGAGACAGACGAAGCGTGCCTGGATGCCGCACAGGCTATACGCACGATCTTAGGCGAATTCCTCCACCGTTTGGCGGAAATCAACAGAGACGAAGCGGAAGTGACGGATGCGGTCCAGCGGTTGATGAATGCATCCCGTGAGCCACCGGGCATAGAATCGTAGGCTGCCCAGCGCGAAGCAAGGTTTTTCCGATCGGGCGGTGCTTCAAGCAAGGGAGCGTTGCAAGCATCTCGTGCCAGACGTTCATTGGATTCGCAAAGCCTATGCAAGTGCAGTTCACGAAGCGCCCGGGTATAGGAGCCCGGCTGCACCGCTTCCGACTCAAAAAGGAAAGCGCTCGAAGCTCTGCCCGAACATCCACCCTCGAAACCTGCCTTTCGCGAGGGAACACCGTTGATTCCGAAAAATAACCTTGTCGCGGGCAACCGGTCTCCCATTGGGGTTGGGCCTGTTTCCATACTCAATCAGGCCCAACACCCTCCCATTTTATATGACATACATTGTCTGATGTTATAAGTTATTCGAAAGTTGTTGGTGGGCGGCTCCCCTTGAGGATTACCAAACGAGTTGTCCAGAAACCGAATTAGGCCGAATGAGCCCGGAATATCTCGGATACAAGGCACTTATGAATCGCGCCGGGACGGGGCGAGTTGTCCAAAAATAATCCAGCCGCCGCGGGGCGGTTCCACCCCCTCTTCATAGGTAAGTTGGAACTCCGGAAATGGACAAGTCGCAGACCTTGGGGGGTGGAACCAGGAACCTGTTTTCGGCGAGTTGTCCATGATCCAAGGGCAGTCCAGAATGGAGGGATGAAGATTATCGAGGTCCGGCCGTCGCGGAAATTCGGCGGATCCTGGGTCGCTTTCGAATCGCCCGGCGTCGAGCCGACCTATGCTGGCTCCAACGGGCGCGAGCTGGCGATCGAATACGCGAGGCAGCGGTTTGGCGGCAGTTCGGGAGAAGTCCGGGTCTTTGACCAGGCGGGCGCGATCGCGGAGACCTTCCCGGTCAACGGCCGCAATCTCTACCCGCACGCGGCCTGAAATCGCCGGCCCACCGCTAACCTTCGGTCGGTGTGTCCCAAGTGAACTTCTTCACCCTGGAATCCGGCCCGAAAATCAGCGATCCGGTGCGAACCATCGTCGGCTTGAAGTTGAACGGGATCATCGCGCGTCCCATCATTTCGCCGAAATTCAGGATGTAAACCCACTGCTCGCCCTCGTCGGTGACGGTCTGTTTTTTTGGTTCTCCGTAACGCGCGAGTGCCTGCGCTTTGGTCATTCCGATGAATGGCGGTTTCTCGGCTTCCTCGTTCGAAATGTCGCCCTTTCTGGCGGTCGGCGCTGCCGGTGCCGACGTTGGTGCGGGAGCTGCGCAATCTGTTAAACAGGTCGCCAGCGCGACCGCAAGGAGGAGGGCTAAGGTCTTCATACTTTTCGGTGAGTCGGGCGAGTGTGCGGAGACGCGGCGTGGGGGTCAAGGTCTTCTGCAAAGCTTCTGCGCTGGCGTTGCCTGGTCCGCGCACGGGCGTTTCCCCACTCTATAATAGAACCGGACGCGGATTCAGGCGGGCCGGCGCGGAGCCGGCCCGCGAGCACGATCAGGAGCGATCAGCCCTGCCCTTCGGCCGGCGTTTGCTCGCGTCGCGGTAGGCCGGCTGCGGGTTGGCTTCGGCGACGGCCACAAGGTCTTTGCGCCGGTTGAGGAATTCCACGACCGAGCGGCGCGGGACCCGGATCATCGACTTAGAGGAGGCCTTGTTGCGCAGGTCGAACCCGACGGGTAGCTCGCCGCTCTCGACCAGGTTGACCACGTGCTCGCGGCTGCAACGCCAGCTCTGGGCCAGTTGCCAGACTGAAAAGAATTCCCACTGCGGCAGCTCCGCATTGAAATCGATGTCAAACTCGCGCTGCGTTTTCGGGGCGGCGATTCCGGTCTTCATACTTTTTCGGTGAGTCGGGCGCGAGTGTGCTGAGACGCGGCGTGGTGGTCAAGGGAGGACGCGGAATCAGGCAGGCGGTGCGGATCTGGCCGAGTCTTGGACGTCTAAGTAACTTCCCGCCAGGCTGGCGAGCCATGCCTGGCCGAAGGTGCGCCAGGTATCGACGAGCAGCCAGCGCAGGAACACCGGCCGGTCGGTGGCGCATGGGATCTTAAAGTTTGCCGCGGGGACGAAGACGGCCGGCGCTCCCTTTTGGAGCCCGAGCATGATCTTGAGCATGGAGCGCGCGAAGTGGGCGCGGTGCGTAATGTTCACCAGCTCGTCGAGCGAGAGCCAGATCGGCCACGCGTCGTTCACCAGGAAGTCGTCGATCGCCCGCTCGACGTTCGCCTGGTAGAGCGAGTCGCTCACTTGCAGGAAGGCGACGCGGAGCGGATCCGCGACATGCGGCTCACCGGCTTTCACCAGGTAAGCCGCATCAAACGCGAGCATCTGCGCGGCGATAAAATCGTCCCAGCGTTGCAGATCCTCGCGCGTGTTCAATCCGCACCGCCTTTCGCTCTGCGCGCCGACTCGACAAATACACCGAATTGACAGCGCAGGTTGCTGCTCTGCTCTTCGGCAAGCCGGCGAATTCCCGACACCGTGCTGTGGAACATTTCTAAGCGCCCCTCTCCGGTCACTTCAAGTTCAAGCATCGCAGCCACCGCCTCCAAGAGCGCGGCCGACATCTCGACCGCGTTTTCGAGCAGATCGCGCGCGTCCTGGGCGTCGATTTCCTGACTCGTTAAGCGCTTCAATTCGCACCGCCTTTCGCCGCCACGTCAGGCAAAGCTCGGCGGAAATCCGGCTCGAATTCTTCCGGGATAACGCATTCGAGGAGCCACCGCGCGACCTGCGGACGCGTCACGTTCTCGATCACCGTTCCTCCCCCGGCGAAACTCTTTCGCGCCTTCAACTCGCCTTCGGGGGTTTTGTAGATGATGCGTTCTTCGCAATCGCGATCTAAGTAGCCGGTGAAATCGATCGCCGCGACCTCGCTCCAATCCTGCGGAATATCCATCGCCGTGGGACTGATCCGATTCGCGAGAATCGCCGCCGCGGCTTTCCCGAAATCAGCCGGGGCAGAGTCGGGGAGTTCTCCGCGGTAGGAGATCAACATCATGAGACCGTCGCCGAATCCGGGCTGGTCGTCGATCCAGTAGAGCGGCACGGAATCTCGGAGGGCGTGGAGCTGCTCGGCGGTGAGCGATTCGAGAAATCGCTCGTAACGCCTCTCGTTAGGTGCGGCATCGGGGTTGCATGGAATCTCGGTGCACAAGAAACGGCCGGCTCGCACCGCTCGGTCAAACTGATCGCGCGCCCGCCATCCGAGCGCGCCGGTTTTGATCTCTCCAGACCGCATAAAGATGACACCGGGCACCCCGGTTTCAGCGCTCAAAGTGGTCGTGGTTGCGTGCTTTACCCTGCCCTTCTGATTCGTTAGGCGTGGCGCTGCTTTTGGTTGCGGCCGGCGCGGCTTCGCTCCCCTGCCCTTCCCGGCTGCGCCGACGCGCGCCAGCTCTTCGCGGATCGCACTTTCAGCGAATTGCGACTTCGTTAGGCCGCGCTTGCGCGCCGCGTTTTCAACGGCGGCGCTGAGTTCGCGGGAAACCCGCACTTTCACTCTGCTGCGCGGCGCTGCTTTCGGTTGCGCGACGCAGGCCGCGCTGCTATCTCTTCGTCTGATCTGGCTTGGGTTTTTCATTCTCTCTGATCTTTCCTTTCTTGGTCGTGAGCGCGGG
>JBBPZS010000038.1:0-14925 GCA_038198605.1 Chthoniobacterales bacterium
CTGGTCTTTGCTCAACTCGCGCTCGATCCGCAAGGCCACCATCGCTTCCAGCATTTTCCGGCTGAGGGTGCGCCCGCCTAACGGAAGACTGTTGCGGGCCAGTTGCTGGGTAATGCTGCTCGCGCCTTCCTTGGCCGAGCCGCTGGTGATGTCGCGATAGAGTGCGCGCGCCACCCCGCGCCAGTCGATTCCGCCGTGTTCGTAGAAGCGGGTGTCCTCGCGGGCGAGTCAGGCTTTGATGAAATAGGGCGAGACCTGCTTGAGCGGAACCTTCAGGCGATTGGCGCCGGCGAGGCGGCTGTAGATTTTGCCGTCGACGTCGAAGACGGTGTTGCGCTCCGGCATGGTCCCGAGGCGTTTCAGATCAAAGGTCTGGGCCCAGACGGCGTAGAAAGAAAGGACCGCGACGACGATCGCGGCCGGGATGGCGAGGAGGATGAAAGCAAAGAGCCAGCGCCAGCCACGCCAGCGCTTCTTCCGGGCATTGGAACTTTTCGAGCGGCCGCTGCCGGTGCGCGCGAACATTTTCATGAACAAATCTGAGGGCCAGGCTCCGAGCGCATCGCGAGAAGAACTAAATCACATGTGCCGACGGAGGAAAGCGCGAGCCGCGGGGAAGAAAAAGGCCTTCCCCGGGAGAGGGAAGGCCTCTTTCGAAAGCGCGGAAGCGTCTAGAACTTCATTTTCACCGGCTCGCCGTGCTGCTCGTTGGCGCAGGGAGCGTTGATCGGCGCCCCGGCATCCTTTTCGTTAGGCTGGACCAGTTTGTGTTCGATCAGGTAGCGCTCGACTTCTTCACCGCTGACATCGGCCACCATTTCGCCGTTGACCTCGATGCAGGGCGAGAGGGGTTGACCGCTCTTGCTTTCCATCTCCCAGCGATAGGCGGGATTCTGGATGATATCTTTTTCGGTGTAGGGGAGATCGTATTTGGCGAGGACGGCGCGGACGCCGCCGCTCCAGCCGCAATGCGTTTTGAGATAGGCGGTGATTTCTGGCTTTTCCATGTGCCCAAGGTAACACCGGGCGTGACTTCGGCCACCGATTTGTAGCCGGGGACGCTGTCCCCGGTCCCCCACGGCAGAGGCGATGCACAGGGGGGACGTCTCTTGCGAGATTTTGCTTTCGACAAGAGCCCAGAGAGAGTTCGGCCGGGGACAGCGTCCCCGGCTACAACTTACAACTGTTCGATCCGGCAGCCGCGCGCTTTGAGCAAGGCCAGCACGCCATTCGGTCCGCCCATGTGGGCCGCCCCCGCGACCACGAAGTAAGTGCGCTTTTCGCGCAGGTAGCGTTCGATTTTCGGAATCCAGTTCTGATTTCGTTCGACGATCAGGCGCCGCGCAAAAGTGGGTAGGTCGCGCTCCATCTCATGGGTCAGGCGGGCGATTATGTCGGCGTCGCCGCGCCGCCAGGCGGATAGGAGCTTGTCATGCATATCCGTCCCCGGCGCCTGCGGGATGAAGGTTTGCAGGAGAACGAGCTCGGCCTGTTTATCCGGCATCCCGGCCAGGACATTGGCATGTTCGCGAAATGACTCCAGGCCAAGAATCGGCTTTTTGTTGATGCGCGCCCGGTTCATGAGGAAGGCTTCGACGCCCAATGCATTCGTCCCGCCTGACCAGAGCATCGTGATCAACATCCACGGTTTACATTTCGCCAGCTCCGCCTCCGGCACGGTGCGAAAAACCCGCCGCACGTAATCGTAAGTGCGCGGATCGACGTGGTTTTTCAGGCTGTCGCCGCGCGAGTAAAAACCAGATTTAAAAAACTTATCAGCCTCGCGGCGCGAAACATTCGGGTCGTCTTCGATTACGAGCGCCGAAGTGGCGTCGAAGGCCCGGTTGTAGGCCGAGGGCAGCGGGTAATCGGTGCTGTCCAGACCGTGGATCGATCCACCGAGGTAAATCGTGCCGCCGTTTGGTCCGGTCACTTTCCAAACGGAGGCGGCCGGGGTGGAAGCGACGGACGCGAATGCAAAAAGCGCGAGCCCGAGGCGGAGAACAAGAAATCGAGAAAACACGCGCCCCGTTTAGCAGGTGAGCGCAAAGTCGGCAAGAGTCGCGAGTTCTGTTGGATTATTTCGCCCGTTTACGATACAACCGGACGGTGAAATTTCCGGTTCCTCCCGTTCTCGTTAGTCTCGCCTTCCTGCTCTCTTTCCTCACCCGCAGCACGGTTTCGGCCGAGGACGCGACCGTCGATCAGCTCCTGAAAAAGCTGCCGCCTCCGGAGAAGTTTGTGCCGAGCCCGACCGATCGGATCGTGCTCGACGCCCGCATGCTGGACAACGATCCCGCCGTCAAGAAGCTCGTCGTCGCTCTGCAGTATCGCGATTACGGCCGCGCTATCGAGCTCGCCCGCAGTCTGGCCAAGCGTTACCCGCAGAATCCTGTCGCGCACTCCGTCCACGGCGCGATCGCTTACAGGTTGCGCCAGTTCGCGGAGGCTTCCGAGGCCTGTCGCCGCGCGCTCGCGCTCCGGCCAAATTATTCTGACCCTCGCGTGGGCCTGGGTTTCTCGAATTGGCCCAGAACCGTCCCGCTGCCGCCATCCCGCACTTCCAAAAATTGGCTGAACTGGAACCGAAGAAGCCGGGACCCTGGCTGCTCCTGAGCGCCTGCCATGAGCGGCTCGGCCAAAAACAAAAAGCGATGGAAGAGGCGAAGCGGGCCACGGTCGTTTCACCCGCCAGCGCTGGAGCCTGGGTGCAATTGGCACGGACGGAAAAGAACGTCGGCCACACGAGCGAGACACTGCGCGCGCTCCTGCGCGCCGCAGATCTGCTGCCCGACAGCGCCTACATGATGGCGACGGTCGGTTACGGCTACATCAATCTGAACCAGATCCCGGCCGCCATCCCGCCGTTGCAACGGGCGGCGCGTTTTGCGCCTAACGACTTCCTCGTCCAGGCGCAGCTCGGCTTTTGTCTCGAAGCGACCGGGCAGGTCGACGCCGCCATCGGTCATCTGCGCAAAGGCGCGAAACTCGCGCCTAACTATGCCCCGGTCTGGGAACATCTCGGAATCGCCTATGCGATGAAGGGACAGCATCGCGAGGCGATCAATTCCTTCGAGCGCGCGGTCAAGATCATGCCGAACTACAAGCAGGCCTGGCAGCGCCTGGCGACGGAGTACCGGCTCGTCGGCCGGCCGGCCGACGCCCAAAACGCCGCGGCCCGCGCGGCCGGGTTGAAGGTGGCGCCGAAGGGATCGAAAAAGAAAACCTGACTCGTTAGGCGGAGGCCAGGGTGAGGACGGCGCGGGCGCAGCCCCAGGAGAGGGTGAACCCGGAACCGCCGTGGCCGTAGTTGTGGATCACCCGGCGGCCGTCATGCAATCGGTCGGCCCGCAGACAGACGCCGCTCCGGCGGAACGGTCGCAGCCCGACGCGCTCGCGCAGTACCGGCGGCGGCTCGATTTCCAAGGCGCGGCTGCACTCGGCGACGATGCGCGCGCTCGTCTCGCGGTCCGGATTGCGATCCGCGCTCAGGTCATTGCTTCCGCCGAAGACGCAGTCGTGCGCGCGCGGGATCGCATACATGAGCGGCAGATCGTCGCAGACGACGGCGTGCGCCTGCGGAATTCCCGCGACCAGCACGACCTGGCCGCGATGCGGTTCGACTTCCGGATCGGGAAGAAGGGTGCGTGCGCCGACGCCGCTGCAATTCACCACCAGCGCGTGATCCGATTGCGCCTCCTCGAGATTTTCGAAATGAATTCCTCCCTCGATCTCGCCGCCCGCGCTGCGAAAACGTTGCCTCAGGTAGGGAAGATATCGAGTGGTGTCGGTCAGCGGGACTTCGAGCGCGTAGCCGCTCGAGAAAATGCGCGGAATGTCCGCCGTCGGCAGGCGCCGCGCGCCTAACGAGAAGGCCCACTCCGGAATCGGCAGCTCGCCCCTGCGCGTGAAGGCCCGCTGCTCGATCAGGGAGACGCCGCTCTCCGGGTTGGCGCAGAGCGGACGCAGGAGGGCGAAAGTTTCCAACGCCCAGGCGATGACGGCCTCAAGCGGAGCAGCGTCGTAGGGGAACCAGATCGCGCCCGCGACGGCGGAAGTGGTTTCGTCGCCGGTCTCCGCGGCAAAAATCGTCGTCCGATAGCCGGCTTCCGCGAAAAGGATGGCGCAGGTCAGGCCGGAAACGCCCGCGCCGATCACCGCCACTTTTTCCGCCATCGCTCCTCATAGCAGCAAGGCCGGGAGCCGGCCAACGGAATGCGCTTTCTTCCCGGTAGGGCGAGACTCCGTCGAGCCGGGCTGAATCCGTTCGCGAATCCGGATCTCGCACCAAGGCTCGACGGAGTCTCGCCCTACCGGAAGAGGCACGCCTCCGTTCGTTGGCGGCAACCGGGGGCCGGTCCGCGCGCGTAGAAAAGAATGATGAAATACTTTTCTCTTCTCGCGCTGCTTGCAGTTGTTTCACTAACCGGTTGCGCGAGCAGCTCCTCCCGTCTGCTCGGCCCGGCGCGGCCGGCGCTGAACCCGGCGGAGGTGCGCATCTACCGGACGGCGCCGCGTCATTACCAGGAAATCGCCTTGCTCGATGCGACCAGCGGCGGGCGCTTTTTCCACGGCAGCCCGGAGGGTGAGGCGGAAGCGATTGCCCGCCTCCGAGTGGAAGCGGCCAGGGTGGGCGCAAACGGCATCCTGATTACTTCGTTAGGCGATCGCTCTCAGGGCGCGCTCGGCGTCGGCGGCGGTGGAATTTCGGCCGGGCGCCGCAGCGTGGTCGCGGGCGGGGGATCGGTCAGCGGCGCGGCGCCGATCGTGAGCAATGCCGCCGCCGGGATTGCAATTTACGTTCCTGACCGGCGCTGATCCGCTCCGGGCGCGGGGATAAAAAACTGGAGGTCGGATCGACTCCTTCATTAGGGTGAGGGCGATGTTCGGGTTTTTCAAAGGACGGCAGCGGAAGCGCCTGCGGGCCCAGTCAGTGCCGGCGGAATGGCGGGCGATTATTTCGCGCCAGCTCCCTTTTTTTAATCGCCTCTCGCCGGACGACCAGGCGGAGCTCCTCGGTCATGTCCAGGTTTTCCTGGCCGAGAAACGTTTCGAGGGCTGCGCCGGTCTGGCGCTGACAGAGGAAATACGGGTCACGATCGCGACCCAGGCCTGTCTCCTCCTGCTCCATCGCAAGACTGATTATTTCCCGCGGCTCCTGACGATTTTGATTTATCCGTCGGGCTTTTTGGTGAACGAAGATCGCCCGGTCGCCGAGCATATTTGGCAGCAGGGCGAAGAAGGGCGGCTGGGCGAAACCGGGCGCGAGATGGGTTCGATGGTCCTGGCCTGGGACGCGATCAAGTCCGGCGCGCGCGATCCCTCGGACGGGCAAAACCTGGTTTTGCACGAGTTCGCGCACCAGCTCGATTTCGAGGATCATGTGGCCGACGGCAAGCCGGTCCTCGGTTCGCGCGGCGAAGTGCTTTCCTGGGCGGAAGTGATGAAGATGGAATTCGCCGCCTTGCGCGCGGCGGACGAGACGGGAATTTCCACCCTGATCAATACCTACGGCGCCACGAATCCGGCGGAATTTTTCGCGGTCGCGACGGAAGCCTTCTTTGAGCGGCCACGGGCTTTGCGACAACAGCATCCGCGCCTGTTTGCGCAGTTTCAGAGTTACTTCCGGCAAAATCCCGAGAGCTTTTCCAGCGAGACGGAAGACGCCCCACGCGCAGGCAAGCCGTGAGCGGACCGTTCGACTAAAGCGAGCGCTCGGCGGATTTCCGCGTCGTCTTGTTTCTGGAATCCGCCTGCTGGAGCGGTTCGTCGAGCGCTTTCAACGGGTCGGTCCCGCGATTTTGCAGCCACGCGGTTTCGGCCTCGTTGTTTTTCCAGGGATAATCGTCTTTCCGCACCGGCCACCAAAGGAGCCGACCGGCGGCGCGCCAGCCATCGATGATATAACCGCCGCCTAACGGCTGGCCACGCGCGGTCACGACGACGACGTTGTGTTCGAGTCGGGTGTTGGGGTAGGCCTCGGCCCAATGCAGCTCGAGCGTCTTGAGCGGCAGCTTCTTTAATTGCGCGCCGATGTCGTGCGCCCAGTGAAAACAAAAGCCGCGCTCCCGCGCCCCGATGTGGATGAGGAAATTCTGGAAATTAGCCGGCGGCACGACCCGCCATTCCTTTTGCAGGCGCCGCGCCGTGACGTGCGAGATCTCGGAGACGAGCGCGGCTTCTTTCGGGTCGACCGTGGGTGAGAGGGCGATGATGGCTTCGCGGAAACGCTTGATCGATTTCGCGTCGTCGGCCCGGGCGATGGGCGCCAGCAGAACGAAGGCGCAGACGAGGCCGAGTGTGGAAATGAGTTTTCGGGTGGCGAGCGGCGGCATGACGGAATGTCCGCGACGATAAATGCTCCGGGGCTGAACTCAAAGACGAGGGGAGAATTTCCCGGCAGACGCGCGGAGCGGCGGAAAATCTGGGCAGCCGCTGGAATCTGGCTAGATTCGGTTCTCTTTTTGAGGCGGAGTGCGGCCGGCACGGCCGCCGCTACATCATGGACGAAGAAAATGAATTGATTGCGCTTCGGCGCCAGAAAATCGAGGCGTTGCGCGCCCGGGGTGTGGCGCCGTTTGGCCGCAGCTTTGCCACGAGCGGAGCGATCGGCGAAGTGCGAGAAAAGTTTGCCGAAGGCACGGCCTTTCGGGTCGCGGGCCGGATCACGGCGCATCGCGACATGGGGAAGAGTCATTTTCTCGACCTGCGCGACGCGACCGGGCGCATCCAGATTTATGTGCAGGCGAAAGAGCTCGGGCCGGAAGCGATGGAAACCTTCGGGTTGCTCGACTTGGGCGATTTCATCGGGGTCGAGGGAACGTGTTTCGTGACCAAAACGGGCGAACCGACGCTGAAGGTGACGCAGTTCGAAGTGCTCGCGAAAACGCTTCGCCCGCTCCCGGAAAAATGGCATGGCCTGACCGATGTCGAGGCGCGTTATCGCCAGCGTTATCTCGACCTGGTGACGAACGAACGTTCGCGCGAAATTTTTTCCCAGCGGATCACGATTCTGCGCGAGATCCGCAATTTCATGCAGGGGCGCGGTTTTTTGGAAGTGGAAACGCCGATGCTGCAAACCGTCGCGGGCGGGGCGGCGGCGGAACCGTTTCGCACCCATCACAAGGCGCTCGGGATCGATCTTTACCTGCGGATCGCGCCCGAGCTTTACCTGAAGCGGTTGCTCGTCGGCGGGTTCAATAAGGTCTTCGAAGTGAACCGGAATTTCCGCAACGAAGGGATTTCGCGGCGGCATAACCCGGAGTTCACCATGCTCGAGGGCTACTGGGCCTATGCCAATTTCGAGCAGATGGCGGAATTGGTGGAGGAGCTGATCTGCCATCTCGCGACGACGCTGGAATGTGGGAGGGGCCTTTGCGCCCCGATCAGCGGCGGGAGTCTCACGGATCGGGGCACAAAGGCCCCTCCCACATTGCAGGTCGCTCATCGCGATGCAGAAGGGAACGTGACCCGCACGCTCAATCTTTCACGACCTTGGCGACGGGCGCGCTATCGCGATCTCGTCTGCGAAGCCGCCGGGGCGGATTGGTTCAGCCTAACGAGTGAGGAGCGGCGGGAGAAAGGTCGCGCGCTGGGAGTCGAGCTCCACCCGCAGATGGCCGACTTCGAAGTGACGCAGCACGTTTTCGAAAAGCTGGTCGAAGAAAAAACCTTCGATCCGGTTTTCGTGACCCATTGCCCGAAAGAACTCGTCCCTTTGGCCAAGCAAAATCCGGAAGACGATTCCGTGGTCGATGTTTTTGAATTGATCATCAACGGCCAGGAAATCGCGCCCGGCTATTCCGAGTTGAACGACCCGCTGGTGCAACGCCAGCGCCTGCTCGAGCAGGCCGGCGAGGAAACGCAAAAACTGGACGAAGATTTTCTTCTCGCGCTCGAGCACGGCATGCCGCCGGCGGGCGGCTTTGGTCTGGGGGTTGATCGCCTGACCATGCTCCTGACCGGCGCGGAATCGATTCGCGACGTCATCCTTTTCCCGCTCCTGCGGCCGAAGCGCGACTAGCCGAGCGAAGACTTGACGGCGGAGATGGGTTGCGTTGCCATGCAGTCGACGTGACTTCGTTCTCCGAAATGTTCCGCCGCCTTTGGGTGAGACCGGCGGCTTCGCCTTCCTTTTCGCCTTGGAGGATTTCGGCACCTGGCTTTGAACACTTCTTATCTGGCGGGCTGAGAGTCGAGGCTAAATCATCTCATCAGAGCAACCGGCAGCCGGTGTGCAGGATCCATCCCCAACTATTCATTTGCGTTGCTCTCCCGGGCACCAGCATATTGGAATCCCCCTTGCATCCGATTTTCTATGCCTCTTGATCTACCTGAAACAACGTCCAAGATCGGCGGTCCGCTGGTTAAGCAGTTCTCGATTTTCATGCCTAACAAGGTGGGCGCGATGCTCGACATCGTGAAGCTGCTCAGCACCCGCAACACCCATGTCGTCGCGCTTAGCATCGCGGAGCAGACCGACTCCGCCATCGCCCGCATCGTGGTGAGCGATCCTGAGACGGTGGAAAACATTTTCCACGAACACGATGTGGCGTTCGGGGTCTGCGAAGTGGTGGTAGTGGAGTTGCAGGAAGTGGCGACGGAATTGGCGAAGCTGCTTGCCGCGCTCCTTATGGCGGAGGTGAACATGCATTTCAGCTATCCGCTCCTGACCCGGCCGCACGGACGCGCCGCGCTCGCCATGCATCTCGACGACACCGAATGCGCCTGCTCTGTCCTCCAGGGGGAAGGGTTCAAGATGCTGAGCCAGGCCGATATTTCCCGGTAACGAAATATCGTTAAAGCGAGAGCCCTCTCTTCGGGGGTGACGGGATTTGACAGCTTCCGACCGCTCCGATAGACACGGTCGTTCGATGAGTGCGCTCAGCCTTTCTCACGTTAGCCGAGCGCAGAAGACGTTTGCCGTCGCCCTCGCGGTGCTCGGCGCGGTCGCCATCGCCCAGGTTCTCACGGGACTCTACCTTTACACCCGGCACCCGGCCGAGACGCTGCCGCCGGAGAAAAAAGCTGCCGTCGACGCGCGCCTTTTTCCGAAAGTCAAACCGACGCCTTCCGCGGCTCCGATCAAAATTCCGGCAGTGGCGGGCGTTCCCTCGGCCACGGTAAAACGCGCGCCGGTCGCTCCCGCCGGCGTGGCCGGAACTCTCCTTCAGGTCGCGAAGGGTTTCCGCGAGCGCGGCGACACCACCAACGCGATCGCGAAGTTGCAGCAGGCGACCGCCCTTGACCCGGGCAATGCCGAGATCCTGGCCGAGCTGGCCCTGACCTACGAATCGATGCAGCTCTTCGACCGCTCGAATGAGGTCTGGCGCCGTTTGCAGTCGTTAGGCCCGGTCGCCGGCCCGCTCTACGCCCTGGCCGATCTCAAGCTCCAAGTCGGCGTGCCTACCCAGGCCGCGGTCGCGGCCAATGGCTCCCCCGCGCCGGGAGCAAACGAGCCGGGCGACGCCGCGGGCATCCCGGATGGGTCGACCTTTGGCATTTCGGAGGTGACGACGAAAAATGAGCCCGACCCCGAGGCGGAGATGCGGCTCCTCCTGCGCGTGGGGGTGAAAGTGCGGCCGCAAACGCCAATCGAGCACACCAAGGTCAAGATCCAGGTTTTCTTCTACGACATGGTGAACAACGACCAGGTCGTGCTGACCGATGCGGAGGTCAGTTATGAATGGGTCACTCCGGGCCATGATTGGTCCGAGACCGGCACCGAGGTGCTCGACGTCACTTATTTTCGCCCGAAACACAGCGACCAAACGAGCGGCGCGATCGGGAACCAGCCGCTGGATGTGCCGGACTCGGTCGAGAAAGCAAAACTGGCCGCGCGCAAACCCGGCGCGGCGGCGGAAATGTTGCCCACGAGCGAGAGCGGCCCGCGCCAGTATCTCGGCTACATCGTGCGCGTTTATTACAAGGACCAGCTCCAGGCCGTGCGGGCCGATCCCACCCGCTTGCTCAATCTTTTCCCGCCTCCTTTCACCGCGCCGCCACAATGATGCGTCTGCTCATTGTTCATCATGAAGCAGAGATCGGCCTCGCTCTGCAAAAAATGATCCTGGAATACACCTCGCTTGGCGTCGACTACGTCACGACCGACGCCGCCGCCCTGGAGTGGGCCGCGCAGGCCGGCAGCTGCGTTCTGCTCGTGACCCAGCTCGAAAGCGAGGGAGTCGACGGCCTGACCATGGCCGGTTCGTTAGGCGAACGGTTTCCCGGCCTGCAAACTTTTTTCCTGCCCTCTTATCCGCTCGCGGCGCAACGCCTCGAGGTCGCGAACACCAAGATTTTTCCCGAGCCGATCGACGGCGAGCTTCTCCTCCAGGCAATCGAACGCACCGACGCCGGGCGCGGCGGGCCGGACCTTTTTCAGATCATCGATCTGCTCCAGATGTGTTGCCTGAGTGGAAAAAGCGGCGGGGTGCAGCTCGTGGTCGGGTCGGACGCGGGCGTGGTCTATCTCCGCAACGGCGAGCTGCGTCATGCCGAAACGCAGCAGGCGCGCGGGCTGGAGGCGATCTACGAAATGCTGCGTTGGGGCCACGCCGAATTTGCCTACGACGCCAACGCCAGCCCGGCCGAGCAATCGATCGAGATTGGCTGGGATGCGGCCCTGATCGAAATCGTCATGCGCGAGCGCGAAGAGCAGGCCCTCCGGCCCGGGGCGGCGGGCTCGGAAATCTCAGCCGCGCTGCTGCCGCCGGAGCCGGACCTGACCGGAGAGCAGTTCGGCACCTATGCGGTGGGGCGGAAGCTGACCGAAAGTTTTTGGGACAAAGTCTATGAGGCGGAGCAGACCTCGATCGGCCGCGCGGTTGCGCTCCACGTCCTGCGCAACAGCCTGCGCCAGAGCCCGGAGCGGGCGCAGGAATTTCTCGATACCGCGAGCGCCAACGCCAACATCCGGCACCCGGCGATTCTGCCGGTTTACGAAGCGGGCGAATACGAAGGCACTTACTTTTATGCGCGTGAATTTGTCGTCGGGCGCACGATTTACGAGATCAAGGCGCGCGGCCACACCATCCCGGAGACGACTGCCCTGCGCGTGGTGCGCGCCGTCGCCGAGGCCCTCGCGCACCTCGACGACCACGGGATCATGCATGCGCCGCTCCGGCTCTCGCGCATCTTCCTTACGCCTAACGACGAATGCCGCCTCGCCGATGTCGCGGTCGCGAGCGCAGGGATGTCCCAGCTGGCGCCGGCCCAGAGCGAAATCCAGATGATTGGCCGCGTCCTCATTCCGATGACGAAGGCGACCGCGATCCCGGGCAGCGGGCGAGTGCTCACCCTCATTCACCAGATGCAGACCTCGGGCGAAAAAGCGATCACGACGTGGGGCGAACTGGCGCAGGAGGCGAAGAAGCTGGCCACCATCGTCGGGCCGCCGCCGCCGGTGCTTTCGCCGAAAAAAACCGGCGTCCTCGACAAGGTGAAACTCTGGGGAAAACGCGGCTGATTCGCCCGCATTGCTTTCATCTCCCTCGACTTGCGGTATTTTAGCCGCGCATGATCCGCTGCCTCGCCTTCCTCGCGCTTTTTCTGGTCACGCTTTCGGCCGAGGCGCAGATCCAGGTCGACCTGAAATTCAAACGGCGGCAATACATTGCCTTTGAGCCGGTCATCGCCACGGTCACGATCACGAACCTGGCCGGGCGCGACGTCGAGCTGCGCGACGATAACGAGCAGCATTGGTACGGCTTCGAAGTCACGGCCAACGAGGGCCGCACCCTCGCCCCGCTCCGGCAGGGAAACGAGCCGCCTCTGCAAATCGCGGCCGGCACGTCGGTCACGCGCAAGATCAACCTCACCCCGCTTTTCCCGATCACCGATCTAGGCGTCTATCATGTCCGGGCCAACGTATTTTTTGCGGACTTGAACAAGTTCTTTTACGCCCGGGGCAAGGTCTTCGAGGTCACGAGCGCGCGCCCGATCTGGCGGCGGACGGTGGGCGACCCGGAGAGCGGCGGAGTGCGGACTTATTCCCTCATGACGAATCGCTTTCCCGATCACACTTCGCTTTACGTCCGGGTGGAAGACCAGGAGAACAGTCTTGTCTTCGCCACCTTTTCGTTAGGCCGGCTCATCTCCTTCGACGAACCGCACGCCGAGGTCGACCGCAATAATCAGCTCCATGTCCTGCATTGCTCGGCTCCGCGGGTCTGGTCCTATTCCGTCGTCGGACTCGACGGGCGTTTGCTCAAACACACCACCTATTCACAAACTCGCAGCAACCCGCGCCTTCGCCGCACGCCCGATGGCGCGGTGGCGGTGAGCGGCGGCATACAAGATGTCCCGGTGGCGCCGGCCGCCGGGCGCGCCGTGCCGAAATTATCCGATCGTCCGGCCGATCTGCCGCCGGAAGATTAAACTCCAGATGCCGGCGAAATTGTTTCGCGCCCAAGGGCGCGCCTCACTCCTGAAGCTGTTCTCGATCGCGCTCGCTCTGCTCGTGATCTGGCCAGCGCCGCCCTCGTTGGCGTCGCGGAAATTTTCCACCGTGGTGATCGATGCCGGCCATGGCGGTTTCGATCGCGGCGGAATTCCGCGGCAGCGCGTCGCGGAGAAAGTCATGACCCTCGATGTCGCGCAGCGGTTGCAAAAGCGGCTGCGCCAGGCCGGTTACCGCGTGGTCATGACGCGCGACAGCGATGTCTTCGTCACCCTGGGCGACCGGGTGCGGGTCGCGAGCCGCAATCGCGACGCGATTTTTGTCAGCATCCATTTCAACTCCGCCGCGCGCGTGGGGGCGAACGGGATCGAGACCTATTACTACAGCAACAACAGCGCGAAACTGGCGGCCGATATTCATCGCCATGTCATTTCGGGCACGAGCACCGAAAACCGCGGCATCCGGCGCCGAGGCTATTTTGTCCTGCGCCGGGCCAGCGTCCCGGCCGTCCTGGTCGAATGCGGCTTTCTGACCAACCCGGGAGAATCGCGTCAGGTGCTGGAGAGCACTTATCGACAGCGCTTGGCCGACCGCATCGCCGATGGGATCATGGGCAAGTCGACCCCGCCCAACCGGCCGGTCGTAGCCGGGCTCACCCATCTGCCTTCGCCGATTCGTTCGAGCGGGAATTATAACGATTTCGTCCGCGCGGAAGCGGAACGTCGCGTGACCAGCTCCTCAAAAAAGAGCAGCAAGAAATCGAAAAAATCTTCCCGGAGCAGTTCGAAAAAGAAAAGCTCGAGCAGCAAAAAGTCGAGCAGCACGAAAAAGAAGAGCTCGAGCACTCCCAGCAAGAAGAAGAAAAAACCGGCCGATTCCGACGAATAAGTTGCACTCACCGATCATCACTCCGGCGCAGATGCGCGCGGCCGAGGAGGCTGCCTTCGCGCGCGGCGTTTCGGCGGAGGAGTTGATGGAGGAGGCGGGTGCCGGGATTGCGCGGGCGCTCATTGAATTTTTTCCACGTCCGGGGAGGTGCATTGTTTTTGCCGGCAAAGGCCACAACGCGGGCGATGCCTTTGTGGCCGCGCGCTGGCTCGCGCAGGCCGGTTGGAAAATAGAGACGCGGCTCGTTTTTCCGGAACAGGATCTCGGCGCTCTGACCAGGGAGAAACTGCGCGAACTCGAAAGCGCCCAAGGTGGGAGGGGCCTTTGCGCCCCGATGGAGGCAACCCCCGCGATCGGTGCGATCGGGGCGCAAAGGCCCCTCCCACATTCGCCGACGATCATCCTCGATGGATTGCTTGGCCTCGGCGCTCATCCGCCCTTGCGTGGGCCAATCCGCGCTGCTTGCCGCGAAATAAATGCATTGCGCGGCCGCGCTCAGGTGATCGCGATCGATCTCCCCACTGGTCTCGACGGCGATACCGGCGCGGCCGACGACGATTGCGCGATCGCAGATTTCACGATCACGGTCGGGTGCGCGAAAACCGGTTTGGTGGCGGATGCCGCGATCGATTTCGTCGGACGGCTCGAATTGGTTCAACTCTCGGAGCTGCAACCTTCGGAACCCGGCGATGCCGAACTGGCAACGTTGGAAGTGCTGCGCGATCTCCTGCCGCGCCGGAAATATTCCGCCTACAAAAACAAATTCGGTCGCATCGGGATCGTCGCTGGCTCGCGCGGTTTCACCGGCGCGGCGCATTTGTGTTCGTTAGGCGCGCTCCGTGCCGGGGCTGGCCTGGTCGAGCTCTTCGTCCCGGAAGAAATCTACGAAATTGTCGCCTCCGCCGCCGCGCCGGAGGTGATGGTGAAACCGGTCAAATCCTACGCCGATCTGCTGGAGGAGCCAGTCGACGTCTGGGCCATTGGCCCGGGCATCGGAAAGTCACGCGCCGCGGAAGTGCGCGCGCTCCTCCGCGACGCCGCGCAACCGATGGTGATCGATGCCGATGGCCTGAACATCCTGGGGGAAGAGATGGAGACCCTGAAAGAGAGCCGCGGCCCGCGTCTCCTCACTCCGCACCCGGGCGAAATGAAACGGATCTTTCCGGGCTCCGAAAAGATGGGACGCGCGGAAACAGCGCGGAAATTCTGCCAGGAATATGCCGTCGCCCTGCTCTTGAAAGGCAGCCGCACGATTGTAGCGGAAGCAAATCGGCCCTTGAGCTACAACACGACCGGCAATCCCGGGATGGCGACGGGCGGGATGGGCGACGTCCTCACCGGAGTGTGCGGCGCGCTCCTCGGCGCCAAACTCTCGCCCTACGACGCGGCTCGCCTCGGAGCCTGGCTCTGCGGACGCGCGGCGGAGCTGGCGATTTTTAACGGTGACGCGAGCGAGGAATCCCTCCTACCAACCGATGTGCTCGATCATCTCGGTTCGGCGTTTCAGGAATTACGGTGAAGAATATTCCGGGTAGCGGACACGTGGGGGGGTCTGGGGCCGGGGCGAAGCCGGCCCGCAAATGGGCCCCACCCACGTCGGTACAAAACCAAAGGCAAACCCCGCAAAATTACTAGCA
>JBBPZS010000039.1:0-6517 GCA_038198605.1 Chthoniobacterales bacterium
CGGAGCTGGAAACGGCGATCGTATTGCCCGCGGTTGAAGGCGCGACAGCAGGCGAGGCAGGCCGAGGTGCGGCGGAGCGGACGGGTAGGTGCAAAATGAAAAAGACCGTGACGAAAGAATTCCGGGGAGGCGCAGGCGCCTCGCCTGCTCGTCGCGCGCCTCGCCGCGACGCGAGGCAAGGGCGGAGATGCGGAAAGTCGCGACGGCATTTGTTCCTCGGCAGAGAAAGTTCGCGACGGCGAGGGCGCCGTCGCCAACACGCGGGGGCGCGTGCGCTCCCCGGATTCCGCGAAGTCCGCCCTAACGCCTAACGATTCGGAGCTGGAAACGGCGATCGTATTGCCCGCGGTTGAAGGCGCGACAGCAGGCGAGGCAGGCCGAGGTGCGGCGGAGCGGACGGGTCCGCGGAAATTCGCGCTGGCAATGCGCACAGCGATAGAGGTATCGCCGTTCCAGCCGCCGGGCGGGAAAAGGAAGGTTGTGGCAGCGCGTTTCGTCCGCGATCCCGAGATCGGCGCAGGCCCGGCGCCATTCGGCTCCATGCGGCGCGAGGCGTCGGCGGCCGGCCCGGGCTTGGGCGAGAAGATGTGCCAACTCGTGGCGCAGGGTCCGGTCAATTTCCGCTTCGCCATGCGCGGCGAGACGGCAATTGAGCAGGACGCGCGACCGGCCGTACTCGGCCCGACCGGCCGCGGTGCGGAGCCGGGATGACCATTCGACCACGACGCGCGCGGCCAGGGCCGGTGCGCCCAGCTGAAGAAGAAGGTGACGCGCCAGATCCTCCAGCGCGCGGCTGCGACCGGGGGCGGGCGCGGGAAGGGGAGCGGCGAGAGTGAATTCGAGCTGACTAAACGACAGCATGGGACGCTGGTGCGGGAGGCACGCGGGAAGCGCGGCGCTGCAGGATGCGTCGCACCGCCGCCACCGTCTGCTCGATCTCGGAGGCGGTCGTTTCTTTGCCTAACGAAAAGCGAATGGCCGAGGCGGCCCGTTCGTTAGGTAAACCGAGCGCAAGCAAAACGTGCGAGGCGACAACGGAGCCGACCATGCAGGCCGAGCCGCTGGAGGCGCAAACACCTTCCAGGTCGAGTGCCATGAGAAGGGTCTCGGAAGAAAAACCGGGGAAGCTGACGTTAAGCGTGTTGGCCAGGCGCGGCGCGGTCGCGGCGTTTTGCTGGAGGTCGGGAGCGATGCGCTCGAGGCCGCGCCAGAGTTCGTCGCGCAGTTCTTCTTCGCGCGCCTGCTCGTTAGGCAAGTCGCGCACGACTTCTCCGGCGGCCGCCGCCATCCCGACGATGGCCGGAACGTTTTCGGTCCCGGGCCGGCGTTCTCCTTCGTGCGAACCGCCGAATTGAATCCGATCAATCGGCAAACCGGCGCGCAGGTAGAGAAAGCCCGCGCCTTTCGGGCCGTAAAATTTGTGGGCGCCGAAACTGGCCGCGTCGATCCCCGTCAGGTCAGTCGGCAGTTTGCCGAGGGACTGCACCATGTCGCTGTGGAGCAGGACGCCATACTTCTGGCAGCGCGCGGCGATTTCCGCCATCGGTTGAATGACGCCGGTCTCGTTGTTCGCGGTCATGATCGAAACCAGCGTGGTCTCGGGCCGAATGGCACGCTCGAGCGCGTCGGGATCGATCAAACCCTCCGAGGAAAGCTCGAGCCACGTGATCTCAAAGCCTTCCCGCTTTTCCAAGTGCTCGAGGGTGTGGAGGACGGCGTGATGCTCCGCCCGATTACTGATCAAGTGCTTTCCGTTAGGCGCGAGACGCCGGGCGAGGCCGAGGAGGGCGAGGTTGTTCGCCTCCGTCCCGCCGCCAGTGAAGATGATCTCGTGCGGTTTCGCGCCTAACAATGAGGCGAGCCGGTCGCGCGCGTCGTCCAGCGCGGCCCGGGTCTCGCGCCCGGCGCGGTGCACGCTCGAAGGATTACCGAAATGCCGCTCGAAATAAGGCTGCATCGCGCGCCAGGCCGCCGCGCACAGCGGGGTGGTGGCGTTGTAATCGAGGTAGATCATCGCTCGACCGGCGCGTCAGATTCGCGGAGCGGGCGGGTCCGTTTATGCATGACCTGAAACGGTTTGCCATCGTAGGCCACGAGCGAATCGGGCGCGACGCTTTGGGTCAGGAAAACGTTGCCGCCGATCGTGCTCCGCGCCCCGATGACGGTTTCCCCGCCGAGCACGGTCGAGTTGGGATAAATCGTGACGTAATCCTCCACATTGGGATGACGTTTGCCGCCCTTTTTGATGTGGCCCTCTTCGTCTTTCTGGAAGCTGCGCGCGCCTAACGTCACCCCGTGATAAAGTTTCACGTGCGAGCCGATGACACTGGTCTCGCCGATGACGACGCCGGTGCCGTGATCGATAAAAAAATGGTCCCCGATCTGCGCCCCCGGGTGAATATCGATCCCGGTGCGGCCGTGGGCCCATTCCGTCATCATGCGCGGAATGAGCGGGAGATTGGCGTGGTAAAGAATGTGCGCCAGGCGCTGGATCGCGATCGCCTCGAGCGACGGGTAGGCGAGGATGACTTCTTCGAAACTGGTCGAGGCCGGATCGCCTTCGTAGGCGGCATCGATATCGGTCCAAAGCATTTCGCGCACGCTCGCGAGCTGACCGAAGAAGTGGCGTAGAATGCGATCCGCATCGGGTTCGACCGAGCCATTGCCGCCTTTGCGGGCGAGGCTTTTGCACATCTCCGGGTGGAGCCGGGAATGGAGGGAACGAATACGGCTGCGGGTGAGAGCGGGTAGATCGCCGGGATGCACAACCGGTTCGCCATGGAAGCCGGGGAAAAGGAGGCTGAGCAGCTCACCACAGGCGGCATCGATCGCGGGGCGCGAGGGCAGGGTGGCGGCGGCGTCGAGATAATTGATCCCGCCGCCCGCACTATAGGTGCGCAACAAGGCCTCGGCCGGATCTTTAGAAGGCTCGTCCATTGCGGGAAATATCGGTGAGAGCGTCCGGATTGAAAACGAAAAAGCCGGGTTGTCGACGGTAGCGCGAGGCGGGGTGGCAAAACTTGCTGGCTCCGCCGGCGGCAAATCGATAGATGACGAAGGATGCAGAATCGATTCCCTCGCTTCGCCATTCTTATCCTCGCCCTCGGGTTCCCGATCCCACAAGCCGCCGCGACCTCAGCAACTTCGCCGGCGAATTCGAATCGCTGGCCGGACCAGAAGGAAGTCGAAAGAATGTTCGAGTTCCGCGATTCGTCGCCGATCAACCAGCACGTGTGGGCCGCGCGCGCTGCCGAAAAAGAGCAGAATTTCCGGAAGGCAATCCAGGAATGGAACGAAGTGCTGCGCCTCGCGCCTCAGCATAGCGCGGTTTTCTTTTATCGAGGAAATGCCTTCGAAGAGATGGGCGATCGAGCGAGGGCGATCGCGGACCTGAACGAATTTGTTCGCCGCAATCCCAAAGTCGCGGCCGGCTGGGCGCGACGTGGGATCATCCATGCCGACATGGGTGATACGAAACGCGGGCTGAGCGACTGCAATCAGGCCTTGAAACTCGAACCGCGGAACCCGTTCGCGCTCGCCCTGTGCGCCGACATTTATCGTCTGGATGAGAAGTGGGATGCAGCGCTCCGCGATGCCGACCGGGCAATCAACCTGGAGCCCGATCTGGGGCGGGCCTATCAGGTAAAGGGCCGCGTTTATTTCGAGATAAAACGCTACGCTGATGCTGTCGCCGCCTACACCGAAGTCATGCAGCTTTCCCCAAACTGGCCCAATGGCGTGATGGCGCGGGGCGACGCCTACGCCGCCGCCGGAAACTACCGCGCCGCGCTCGCGGACTTCCGCGCCGGGGTGCGTCGTTACCCGAATTCAGCGCGGGGGCACGATGGTCTGGCATGGTTCCTCGCGAGCTGTCCGGAAGCAAAGTGGCGCGATGGGCAGCAGGCGGTCAGAGAGGCAACGAAGGCCTGTGAAGCGACGAACTGGAAGGAGGGAGCCTACATCGACACCCTCGCGGTCGCGCTTGCCGAAGCGGGCGATTTCGAGCAGGCGATTCGGCGTGAGGAGGAGGCGATCAAGCGAGGTCCGAGCGCTAATCGAAAGAGCTTTGCGAAACGGCTCGCTCTTTTCCGTCAGCACAAACCATGGCGCGAGGAGCCGGCAAAGCCGTAAGGGTGGTCCGCAACGCGGAAACGCGGCTGCGGTTCAGCCCAAAAATTGCAATGACAACCTCAGCCGTTAGTCTGTTTGGCGCCTCATGAGTTCATTTGCCATCCATCCTATCGACCCGAACGAGATCGCCGCTCTCCTCCACGCTTCCCACGCCGATCCTTTTCGCGTCCTCGGTCCGCACCGCTCGGGCGAGGACCTGGTCATTCGCGTTTTTCGCCCGGAAGCGAAGGAGATCCAGATCGTGGCGGCGAACGACCAGCCGAAAATTTTTCCGGCCGAGCGGCTCCATATCGAGGGTCTTTATCAGGCGACCGTGCCTAACGAGGCGCGCGATTTTGCCTACCTCGTGAAGGTGATTGCCTTCGATGGCAGCGAGCAGCTGTTGCGCGATCCTTACAGCTACGGGCCCATCATGGGCGAGATCGATCTCCACCTTTTCGCGGAGGGAAATGACAAGCGGCTTTACGATAAATTTGGCGCCCACCTGCGCGAGATCGACGGCGCGCGCGGAGTTTATTTCGCGGTCTGGGCGCCCAACGCCGGCCGGGTCAGCGTGGTCGGCGATTTCAATTTCTGGGATGGCCGCGTCCATCCCATGCGGAAACTCTCCGGGAGCGGCGTCTGGGAAATTTTCATCCCGGGGGTGACGGAAGGCGCGCATTATAAATATGAGATCAAGACCGCGACGGGCGCGCTCCTTTTGAAGAGCGATCCCTTCGGGTTCTTCAGCCAGCACGGGGTGCAAACGTCCTCCATGGTCTATGACCTCGAGCGTTATCAATGGAACGACGCCGATTGGATGGCGGAGCGGGAAAAGAAGCAGTGGCACCAGAGCGCGGTCAGCATTTACGAGGTCCATCTCGGTTCCTGGCAGCGGGTGGCGGAGGAGGGAAACCGCTCGCTCAGTTATCTCGAATTCGCGGAAAGACTCCTGCCCTATGTCATCGAGATGGGTTTCACCCACATCGAGGTGCTCCCGATTGCGGAGCATCCCTTCGAAGGCTCGTGGGGTTATCAAGTGACGAACTACTACGCGCCGACGAGCCGGTTCGGGAATCCAGATGAGCTCCGGCATTTCATCGATGCCTGTCACCGTGCTGGAGTCGGCGTGATCATGGACTGGGTCCCGGCGCATTTCCCGAAAGACGCGCATGGCCTGGCGGAATTTGACGGGACCGATCTCTACGAACACGCCGATCCGCGGCAGGGCGAGCATCAGGACTGGGGCACGCTCATTTTCAATTTCGGCCGCAACGAAGTGCGCAATTTTCTCACCGCCAATGCCCTCTTCTGGCTCGACCAGTATCACATCGACGGCCTGCGCGTGGACGCGGTGGCGTCGATGCTTTACCTCGATTACTCCCGCGAGCCCGGGCAATGGATCCCGAACGCATTCGGCGGCCGGGAAAATCTCGAGGCGGTCTTTTTCCTGAAGCAGACTAACGAGTGGTGCTACGAGATGTTCCCCGGCGTGATGACGATCGCGGAGGAATCAACCGCCTGGCCCGGCGTCTCGCGGCCGACCTATCTGGGCGGGCTCGGCTTCGGTTTTAAATGGAACATGGGCTGGATGCACGACTTCCTGCATTACATGGCGCTCGACCCGATCTATCGCCGGTTCCATCAGGGGAACGTGACCTTCTCCATCATGTATGCTTTCCAGGAGTACTTCGTCCTCGTCCTCAGCCATGACGAGGTGGTGCACGGCAAAGGTTCGCTGATCAACAAAATGCCGGGCGACGAATGGCAGAAGTTTGCCAACCTGCGGATGTTCTACGCCTGGATGTTTGCGCACCCGGGGAAAAAGCTCCTTTTCATGGGCTGCGAGTTTGGGCAATTCCGGGAATGGAACCACGACCAGAGCCTGGACTGGGACCTGAACCAGCAACCGCGGCACGACGGCCTGCGCCGCCTGGTGCAGCACCTGAACCATGTCTATCGGAACGAGCCCGCGCTCTGGGACATGGACGACTCGCACGAGAGCTTTGAGTGGATCGATTTCCATGACGCCGACAACTGTGTCGTCGCCTTCCTCCGCCGTTCGCGCGAAGGGGAGCTGCTGGTTTTTGCGGTCAACGCCACCCCGGTCGTGCGTTACAACTACCGGATGGGTGTGCCTGACGACGGCTTTTACCGGGAAATCATCAACACTGATGGAGAGACCTACGGCGGGAGTAACGTCGGCAACCTCGGCGGCCTGGAAGCGGAAGCGGTCGAATGGCAGGGACGAACGCATTCGATCGTCGTCAATCTCCCCCCGCTCGGGGTCGTCGCCTTCAAACGTGAACTCTCCGCCGCCCCTGCAGCCAATTTGTCGGGCCGATTCGAGTCCGTCGCTAAGGCAAGCACGATCGACCAGAGCCGCGATCCGCAAATCTTCCGGCGC
>JBBPZS010000040.1:0-16705 GCA_038198605.1 Chthoniobacterales bacterium
CGCTGCTTGCCGGCGGGGGGGGGGCGGGGCGGGGGGGGCGGGCCCCGCGGGGGGCCCGCCCGCCCCGGGAGGGCGCCCGCCCGCCGCCCGCCCCCCCCCCCGCGCGGCGGGGGGGGGGCCCGCCCCGGGCCCCCCCCCGGCCCCCCCCCCCCCCCCCCCCCCCCCGCGCGGCCCGGCCCCCCCGCCCCCCCCCGCCCGCGCCCCCCGCTCCCCGGATCGCCGCGGGGCTCCGTTTTCGGCTCGTTAGGGCTGCTGTGCGCCCGGGGTCGGTGTTGCTTCGGAATCCGATTGCTGCCGCTGCGCTCTCTTTTCCGCGCGCCTCGCTTTGCGCTCTTCGGCTCTCTTCTCCTGCTTGGTGGCGGAAACGCCGGGCGACGGGCTGGGGCTCGTTTCTTCGACTGTGGCGGATGGTGTAGCGGTGGCGGCCGGGGTCGGAGAGGCCTCCTCGCGGCCGGGTTTTTGCTCACGGCGCTCCTGCAATTTCTGCTGCTTCTCAGCCTGGCGTTGCGCTTGTTGCTCCGCGCGTTGCTTCCGCTTTTCTTCCTGCGCAGCCCGAGCAGCTTCGCGACGGTTGCGTCCGGCTTCCTTGGGGGAAGCGCTAATTTCCGCGGGACTCGGTTGGGTCGGCTCGGCCGATTGCGCCGGGGCCGCAGTCGGGCTCGGACGCGGACTGGAAGGCGGAGGAGTGCTGGGAGCCCGGAGAGGCGTGCCCATCGGAGTCATGCTCGCGGTGGGAATCGTCGGCTTGCCCGGGCGACCAACCGGGGCGGGGGCCGAAGGATTGGTCACGCGCTTTTCTGGCCTAACGAAACGCTTGGGCGGAAGATTCGGGGGCGGGGTCGCTTCGGACTGCATCTTGGCCCGGGCCTTTTGCGCTTCCTGGGCATTTTTAATTCCGGCCCAGCCGCGTTCCGCGACCGGCTGAGCGATTGACCTAACGACCCGGTTCGGCCGCGTCGCGCGCTCCGCCTGGCGGAAATCCACCGTCGGGAGCGCAATCACTTCGCCCTTAAAGACGGGCGCGTCGTTGGTCCCGCCTTGCGTGCGCTCGAGCCGATAGCGCTCGATCGGCTGCCGGCTTTTCGCGCGCAGGTCCTCGTAGCTCGGACCCTGGTCGACGATGACGGAATTGTTGTAGACGATGTTCGTGATGTTGGTCGTCTGGTTGATGATGGTGACGTTGCGCGCGGTCGGGAGGATTTCGTTCGAACTCAGCTTGCGGCCGAATTCGTTCGCCGGAACAAAAGCGTATTGGTCGGGACCGATGTCGTAATAGTTGTCGGCCCAGTTCCGGATCCCGGTCTGGCGATCGAACTGCGCCTCCGGCGGCAAGGGAGCCCAGCCGACGAAGTCGCCACCTTTGCGCCAGGAAACCCAGGCTGGGGCCCACTGTTCGCCCGGAACCCAGACCCAGCCGACGCTGCGCAGGCGAATCCACCGACCGTAGTGATAGGTGGCCCAGCCAAATTTTTCGTTCGAAATCCAGGTCCAGCCGGCATCGGTGTAAACCCAATGGCCGTTAGTGTAAGGCCGCCAATTGCCAGCCTGGGTGGCCTGGCGCGGCTGAAAAACGTAGCCGTAATCGCCCGTCTCCATCCAATCGCCGTAGGGATCGAGTTTGCGATAGAAGGTGGAATAGGAGCCCGTATCCTCGTCGCTCGTGGAAGGACGCGTGGGGGTGGCAGAAGAGGAGTCGTTAGGCGGTGGCGTGGCCGTAGCGGAGGGCCGCTTTTGCGCCGCGGCGAGGGCATTGATCCGCGCTTCCAGCGCGGTCTGACGTTCGACCATTTTGGCCCGGTCGTCGGCATGGCGTTCGGCCGCGACCCGCTGCTGGACCTGGCGTTCGATCTCCGCACTTCGTTCCGCTTCGGTCGGTTGTTTCTGGCAGGCACCGGCGCCGAGGGCGAGGGCGGCGAGGAGCGGAAGGAGCGAGGTTCTGTTCATAAAATAGTGAGACCAATTCGGTCTCCGGTTATTCGAAACAAAACGGCGTTAGGCCGGTTGTTCCGAGCGCTAGTTGTGATTTGGCGAGGGCGCTGGGGAGACGTTAGGCGCAGCCGGCACGATCGTCGCCTTCTCAGTCTGCGACAGGCGGGAATGCTGCCATTGTCCATAACCCGCGAGGAGAGCGAAAACAACCAGGACCCCGAGCATCAGCTTCAGGCCGCTCGCGGGCGCGCGGGTTGGGCCGGCCGGGCGGCTGGGTGGTCCGGGTAGATCCATCGCCCGATTATCCGGCGGGGAAGCTAGCCCCGCAAATGTTTAGAGATGGAGTTGCGCGATCGCGTCCATCACGCGCTGGGCGAGGCGCGGATACACTTCACGGCCGTTCCCCTCGATGTCGGCCGCGGTAAAATGAAGTGGTTCACCGACCACGATCGTGATGGGACAGAAACGCAGCTTGCCCCCGCCGCGCGGTAAGGCTTCGTGCGCGCCGAAGATTCGCATCGGCACCACGGGGGCGAGCGTTTTCGCAATGACGAGGCCGATGCCGGGCTCGGCCGGCTGAAGTTTGCCGTCGAGCGTGCGCGAACCTTCCGGGAAAACGAGCGTGCCGTGGCCCGCGCGCAGGATGCGGATGAGCGCCTTGAGCGCGCTGCGATCGCCGCCGTCCTGGTCGACCGGAATGACGTTTAACTTGGGCAGGATCGAGCCCAGGACGGGGATGTCGAGGAGCGATTTGCGGGCGAGAAAATAGATGGCGCGACGGCTGCCGATCCCGGCAAAGGGCGGATCGAGATAGCTCTCATGATTCATCGCCAGGATGACCGGGCCTTCCTGAATGAGGCGTTCGCGGTGGAGGACGCGAAAACGAAAAAAGATCCGCGCGATGAAGCGGGTGAGATGGTAGAAGATGAAATACCAGGGATTCACCGCGCGATCGTTAGGCCCTTGAGTTTTAGCCGCCCGATGATTTCCCCGACCACGCCGTCGATCGTCAGGTTCGAACTGTCGATGACGTGCGCGTCTTCCGCGATGATGAGCGGGGAAGCGCGGCGCGAGGAATCGGCTTCATCGCGCGCGGTGATGCGATCGCGTTGCCCCTGCGCTTCGCGCCGGCGGAGGCGGATCTCCGGTGAAGCATCGATGTAAAATTTGAAAGGGGTGTCGGGAAAAACGACCGAGCCGATGTCGCGGCCTTCCATCACGAGATCATTGGAGACGGCATAACGACGCAGATGATCGACCAGGATTTCGCGCACGCGCGGGACGCTGCTGACGCGGGAGACGTTTTCGTTGACGCGATCTTCGCGCAGGAAAGGTTCAGGATCGACGCCATCGATCAAGATGAGCGAGGCCCGGTCGCGCAACTGGCAGGAAATTGGGTCCTGCTCCGCGAGCTGCTCGATCGAGGCGGAGTCGGCGGTGGAAATTCCGCGCTCCAGGACGAGCCAGGTCATGGCGCGATACATCGCGCCGGAATTGACATAGACGAAGCCGAGCTGGTGGGCGAGCTCGCGGGCCACGCTGCTCTTCCCGGAAGCGGCCGGGCCATCGATCGCGATGATTTTGTGCGCGGCCATGGAATTCGTGGCAAGGGCGGGGCGGCCCTTTAATCTTCCTCCGGGCGGGCGTGGGAGAGCGAGCTGATGACCCGCGTGGTGGTGCGGAAGCCCTTTGGGTTGGCTAGTTCGCTCAAGGTTTTCTCAAAACCAGGATAGGAGGTCGCGACGCAATCGACGTCCTGAATCACCGTCTCGCCCTCGGCAAACATGCCGGCGACAGCGAAAGCCATCGCGATGCGGTGATCGCCAAAACTGGAGAGGCGCGCGCCGTGGAGCGGGGCGCGGCCGTGGATCTCGAGGCCGTCGTTCAGCTCCACCACTTGCGCGCCCATCGAGCGCAGATTGTGGGCGATGGCGGCGATTCGATCGGTTTCCTTGACCCGCAATTCTTGGGCGTGGCGAATGATGGTGGTGCCGTTCGCGAGCGCGCCAGCGACGGCGAGAATCGGGAGTTCGTCGATCAGGAGCGGCACTTCCTTGCCTTGAATGACGGTGGCCTTAAGATGCGCGCCGGTGATTTCGACGATCCCGCGCGGTTCAATCTGGTCGACGTCTTCGATCGCCTCGCGCACCTGCGCGCCCATGCGGACGAGAACTCCGAGGAGCCCGGTGCGGGTCTCGTTCAAACCCACGTCCCTAACGAGCACGTGGCCGCCGGGCTGCGCTGCCGCCGCCACCAGCCAGAAGGCGGCGGAAGAAATGTCGCCCGGGATGCTGAAGTCGCGCGACTCGGGCATGTGATCGCCGAACACGCTCACACCATTTTCGTCCTTGTGCGTGCGCACCAAAAAATAGTTGAGCATCAACTCGGTGTGATTGCGGGTCGCGACCGGCTCTTTGATGGTGGTTTTTCCCTTCGCGAAAAGTCCGGCAAAGAGAAGCGCGCTCTTCAACTGCGCGCTCGCGACGGGCGTGGTGTATTTGATTCCATGGAGCGGCGCGCCCTCGATCCGGAGAGGCGCGGTCTCGTTCTCGCCGCCGGCTTCGATCTTCGCCCCCATCTCGCGCAGCGGCTCGATGATGCGCCCCATCGGGCGTTTCGAAAGCGAGCCGTCGCCGACCAACTGGCTGGAGAAAGGCTGGCCCGCCAGCATCCCGGCGAGGAGCCGCATGGTGGTGCCGGAGTTGCCGCAGTTAATTTCATCTTTCGGCGCGGTTAACTTCCGGCGATTGCCGTGCACGATGAGGACCTCGGGCTCGGGCTGTTCGATTTTGATCCCGAGCGCGCGCATCGCGACGACCGTGTTCATGCAATCGGCGCTGCGGGAAAACCCGCGTAGAACGCAGGGGCCGTTGGCGAGCGAGGCGATCATGACCGCGCGATGAGAAATGCTCTTATCCCCCGAGACGTTGATCTCGGCCTCAATCCGCGGCGCGCGTTTTATCCGAAGGTCATCCATGTTGCAGGTGAAAAAGGAGCGTCGACCGGCCGTCTGGTCCGGCAAACGAGGAGAAGAATCCCAAGTTGCGCAGAAATGTCCAGCATCGCCCGCGCGCCCTCAGGAAAGGGCGCGCCGGAATGAGGGCAGGCGGCTGGGAAACGAACGCGACTCGTTAGGGGACGAGAAAGATCTTGTTCGTGTACGGGTCGCGCACTTCGGTGCCGGGCGGGAAGCCGCGCACGTCGACATAACCCTGGTCGGGGGCGTAGGGACTGGTAACGAACCCGGGTTTGCTCGGGACCGGGATGCCGTAAGGGATGTCGCCCTTGGTCGGTTTGACCTGGGCGGCCGGCGCGGTCGTCTCCGGCGGCAGGACCTGGGTGGCGGCGTAATCCGGCGGCGGCGTCGGCTGTGGCACAGTATCAAACGGCTGCTGCACGGGCGGGTATTGCGTCTCGACGGAGGGCGGGGGATAAGTGCTGGCACGTGTCCGCCGCGGTGGCGGCTCCGGTTCCGAACAGGCAGTGATAAAAAGAGCGGTGAAGAGCGCGAGCGAGATCGATGGTTTCATAGAGCGGGTGCCGTGGACGATTGCGTCCCGTTTTGTAATTCATTCGATCACGGGTGACAAAGGTTATTTGCGAAGCGTCGAGGTGCCAAACCGATTTCCCCACGAAAAATGCGTATACGCAGCGCCGCCTTTCCGAATCAAAAAAGATGACCGAGCGAAAAGCCGATAACATCCTGGTGATCGATGACGATCGGGCGAGCCGTCGGATGTTAACCCATGCCCTGAGCAGCGCCGGCTACTCCTGCCGGGAATCTGCCAGCGGGATGGAGGCGCTGGAAACATTTTCGGCCGAGGTGCCTTCGCTTTTGCTTCTCGATTTCCACATGCCGGATATGAACGGCGCAGAGGTCCTTTCGCGCCTCCGCTCGCATCGCAACCCGGCGATCGCGCAGCTGCCGGTGATCATGTTGACCGGCGACGGCGGCGAAGAAAGCGAGGTGCTCTGCCTGGAAGCGGGCGCGAATGATTTTGTGACCAAGCCGATCAACCTCCCGGTGCTGCGAGCGCGAATCGACACGCAATTGCGCCTCCAGTCGCTGCGGCGGCAATTGCAGCAGCAAAACGACGAACTCGAAGCATGGCGCGAAAATCTGGAACGCGACCTGGCCGCGGCCCGGTTGACCCAGCAATCGCTCATCCCGCAAAAATCGCCGGTTTGGCCGGGCTGGGAAATCGCGGCGGAATACCGGCCCGTCATCCAGGTCGGGGGCGATATCTATGGCTGGCTGCGGATGTCGGATCAGCGCACGCTTTTTTGGATTGCCGACGCGACCGGTCACGGGGCCGCGGCCGCCCTCCTGACGACATTGGCGAAACTGCTTTTTCATCACGGCAGCGTGGAGCATGCCGAGCCGGCCAAAATCATGGAGGCGGTGAATGATGATTTCCGCAGCATCTTCGGCGCACGCTCTTTCATGACGGCGATGTGCGTGGCGCTCGATCACAAAAGCGGCCGGGCCAGCGTGGTCGGAGCCGGACATCCACCGCTCGTGGTGGCGCGGCGCGGCGCGGCGGCTGAGTTGGTGCAATCCACGGCGCCGCCGTTAGGCTTGCTCGAGCACTCGCAGTTTGCCGAAACGTCGTTAGAGCTGAGGACGGGCGATGGATTTCTCCTCTACACCGACGGGCTCTATGGCGCCTCGAAAAACGAAACCGAACGTTGGACTCCGGCGCGTTTGCAGGCGCTGATCGCGGAAGATGAATCCAGCGCCGAGGGGATGTTGCGCAAGGTGATTGACCGCACCGCGCCTGATGCCGGGCAGGCTTTAGAGGACGATTTGGCGGCGATCGTCGTCCTGAGGACCTCGTAAAAAAGCGCGGAAAATTTTTTCATTCGGGAAAAAATTAGTATTGCTCTCGCAGTGCCCAACGATTAATCAGCCTTTATGCCCAAAACCACAGCCAAAAAAACACCCTCGAAACGGAAGCCTAACGCCGCTTTCATGAAGCCCGTACAGCCGGACGAAAAACTCTCCGCCGTTGTCGGCTCGAAGCCGCTGCCACGCTCAGAGATGACGAAGAAGCTCTGGGACTACATCAAGAAGAACGGCCTGCAGGACAAGAAGAAAAGGACGCAGATCAACGCCGATGAAAACCTGCGGCCGGTCTTCAACGGCAAGAGCCAAGTGAGCATGTTTGAGATGACCAAGCTCGTCTCCGGCCACCTCAAGGCGACTTGATCGCCTAACGACGCAGTCAGCCTCACGGCTGAAAATTCGAGGCAACTTTTAGTCGCCCGCGGGCAGGAAATCTGTCCGCGGGCGCCTGTTTGTAGTGGGGTTATGGAGGGGGATGGAATGCCCGCGCCTTGCACCCGGGCGGCGGCTGGTCGACTGGTGGGAGGTGAAAAGATTGCCTCTCGGAGTGTTCGTCGTCCTCGCCTTCCTCTTGCTTTCACCGTCATCGCTCCGGGCGGAGGCGAACTGGACGACCGATTTCGCCCAAGCCCGGGCTCAGGCCAAGGCCGAGCACAAAATGCTGCTGCTCGACTTTACCGGGTCGGACTGGTGCGGCTGGTGCAAGGTGATGGAGAAGGAGATCTTTTCGCAGCCCGCCTTTGAGGATTACGCCCGGAAATATCTCGTCCTGGTGCGGCTCGATTTCCCGCGCGCCAAACCAGTAAGCGCGGAAGTGCGCACGCAAAACCGGACGCTGGCGGAGCAGTTCGGCGTTCGGGGATTTCCCACCATCGTCATGCTGGACGGCGACGGCAAAGCACTGGCTCAGCTTGGCTATATCCCGGGCGGACCGGAAGCGTTCATCAGCGAGCTTAAACAGCTTCCGCAACGCTGATTCGCCTAACGAAACCCCGCCCTAACGAGGACGGTGGCTACGGAACAGAGCTGGCCGCGATCGATTTTTGCAGGGCGTCTGCCAGTTCGCGCCGGGTAAAAGGCTTGGGCAGCGCGCCGCGGAAACCGTAGGAGAGAAATTCCGAGAGCGCGGCTTCATCCGCATAGCCGCTGCAGATGATGGCATTCACTTCCGGGTCGATCCGGCGCAGGCGCGCGATCGTTTCCACTCCCCCGAGGCCGCCCCGCACCGTGGCGTCGAGAATGACGGCGCGGAAATGCTCTCCTTTGCGGGCCGCCCGTTCATAAATGCGCACCGCTTCCGAACCATCGGGCACCGCCGTGACCTCGTAGCCCATCGTGCCGAGGAGCTGTGCGGTCAGTTCCCGGATGGCGGATTCATCATCCATCACCAGGATGCGCTGATGATTGAACTGAAGCGAGCGGTCGTTAGGCCGAAGCGGGTCGATCACGACCTTGCCCAGGGCGGCCGGGAGGTAGAAGGCGAAAATGGCGCCGGCGGGGGAATTGTTTTCGAGGTGGAGAAAGCCGCCGTGCTTGCGAATGATCGAGTAACTTATCGCGAGCCCGAGGCCGGAAGACGCTTCCTTGGTTGTAAAATAAGGATCGAAAATCTTCGCCGCCAGCTCCGGCGCGACGCCGGGGCCGTGATCGGCCACCGCGATCTTGATGTAGCGCCCGCTTTCCAAGGGTAGTCCCGATCGCTCGCTAACCTGGATGTTTTCCGCGTTGAGATGAACGCTGCCGCCGGTCGGCATCGCCTCGCGCGCGTTGATGATGAGAGCGTTGAGCACCTGCTCGACCTGGGCGGCGTCGATCTCGGCTTTGCCGAGGTGGTCTTCGATCTCGATCGTGGAGCGCAGGTTGGAGCCGTGGAGAGAGAATTCCGCCGCGTGCTGAATGAGTTCCGCGACCGAGGCGACTTTTTTCAGGGGCGCGCCGCCCTTGGAAAAAGTGAGGAGCTGGCTGGAAAGGCGAGCCGCATGCTGCGAGGCCTGGCCGGCCTTGGCGAGGAAGGAAAGGAGATTGCCGTTATTGTTAGGCGCTTCCAGCTGGGCGAGACCGATGTTGCCGGAGATGACGGTGAGAATGTTGTTCAGGTCATGAGCGATGCCGCCAGCGAGCGTGCCTAACGACTCCAGTTTGCTCGTAGTCAGGCGTTCATCGGCCATGCGCTTGCGCTCGGTGATGTCGCGGAAAAAGACTGAGATCCCACCTCCGCTCGGATAGGAATGGACTTCGAACCAGATTTTCCCCTCCGGGTCGAGGGCCTCGAACTCGATCGCGACCTGGTCGCGCATGACGGCGCGGTAGTTTTCCTCGAAAATCGTCCCGCCGAGCTGCGGGAACCTGGCCCAGAAATTCTGCCCGAGGAGAGACTCGCGCCCGGCTTCGAGCATGACTTCCGCTTCGGCGTTGAGGTAGGTGAAATTCCAATCCGGGTCGACCGCGAAGAATCCGTCGCTGGTTTTTTCCAGGACATCGGTCATGCGCAGGGCGGATTCGTGGAGCGCGGCCCGGGCCTGATTCCGCTCCTCGAGCCCGATGATATGGCGCTCGGCGACGGAAAGGCGCACGCTCAAGCGCCGGGCGTCGAGCGGCTTGGTGAGATAATCGTTCGCCCCGGAGGCGAGCGCCTGTTCAAGATCTTCCAGATCCGCCCGCGCGGTCACGAGCAAGATATACATTTCGTCGCCGTTAGGCCGGGCGCGCAGGTCGCGGCAAAGTTCGACTCCGCTCTTGCCCGGCAGCATCCAGTCAAGGATGAGAAATGGGAACCGTGCCCCCTTGTCCAGCTCGGCTTCGGCTTCCTCGGCACTGGCGCAGGCAACGACTTCGTGTCCACGCTGCTCGATTAGTCGCCGCAGATTGCGGCGGCTGTCGGCGTGATCTTCAATCAGCAAAATTCGCATGAAATATGGGAAAGCGTCTCCCTCATAGACCGTCGTGAGGGCCCGGCGTGACGTGAAAGTTGGGAGAATTTGTCGGCTCGATGCCTTTAGAGAGCAAAAAAACTGCCAAAGGCCCCTTTATTCTCATTGTTCTTAGGTTCGTGCGGGCGACCAATTGCGGAGGTAACATGCCTTGGGAAATGGCCCGATTTGCTCGTTTGCCCGATACAGCGCACCCTTGCCCTGTGAAATTGCCGCTCCACGCTCCGTGCCGCCGTCTTTTCCTGGCGGCCGCCCTGTCTCTTTTGCTGACGGGTTGCCTCGCCGCCCAAAACACTGCCGAACGCTCCACCGCGACGCCCGTTTCCTCACCGACAGCGACACCGGCACCGAATGCGACGGCGGCCGAGCCTGCCATCAGCTACAGCGCGGTACACGTGCAGGGGCCTGACATCGCTATGACTTTCGATGATGGCCCGAGTGAAAAGCTGACCCCGGAGTTACTCGATCTTCTGGCGAAACATCACCTTCACGCCACTTTTTTTGTCATCGGCAAAAACGTGGTCGAGCATCCCGAAATCCTGCGACGGGCTGCGCGCGAGGGTCACGAAATTGGCAACCATAGCTGGTCGCATCCTGCCTTCGGCAAAATGAGTAACGAAAGAGTGCGGACGGAGCTACAAAAAACCGACGACGCCATCCGCGCGGCGATCGGGAAGCGGCCGACCCTGATGCGGCCGCCCTATGGCTCGATCACGGCTCGGCAGAAGAAGTGGATCAATGCGGAGTTCGGTTACAAAATCATCCTCTGGGACGTGGATCCGCTCGATTGGAAACGACCCGGTCCCAGTGTCGTCACCAGCCGGATCGTGAAGGGAACCCGTGCCGGTTCCATTGTCCTTTCGCACGACATTCATCCCGGGACGATCAAGGCGATGCCGGATACGTTCGACCAGCTCGAGGCTAAGGGATTTAAGTTTGTCACGGTGTCGGAATTGATCGCGATGGGAAAACCGCGGGCGCCTGTGGAGGTGGGATCGGAGGGACCGACGCCGCTTTCGTCGCCTGGCGTCAGTCCGGTTGTGATGCCTTCGGTCACGCCGTCGTCGCCCGGCCGGCCGCAGCCCTAACGAGCGGAATGGTCGCCGACCTTTATCTGCAGCTGCGCAGCCGGACGGAGGCGGCCCTGACCGCGCTGCTCAAGCTGGCGGCAGAAATGCAGCGCGAGCCGGCCATGCTCGACACCTTGCAGAACTTGCTCAAAGACGTGCGCGAGCCACTGCTTTTCGTCGTCGTCGGCGAGGTGAAGGCGGGCAAATCCAGTCTCCTGAACGCGCTTTTCGGCCAGGAATTTTGCAAGGTCGATGTCCTTCCCGCGACCGACCGGGTTTACATATTCAAGCACGGGCCGCGGGAGCAAACGGTCGATGTTTCTCCTCAGGTGACCGAGCGTTATCAACCGATCGCGTTCCTCCAGGATTTCAATATTGTCGATACCCCGGGCACCAACACGATGGTGGCCGAGCACCAGACGATCACGGAAAACTTCATCCCGCGCGCCGACCTCGTGCTCTTTGTCTTTTCGGTCGTGAATCCCTGGGGCGCTTCTGCCTGGGAACTGCTCCGGTTTGTGAATCAAAAGTGGCTTAAGAATGTTGTTTTCGTTTTGCAGCAGGCCGACCTGCGCGACCCGAGCGAGGTCAAGGTGATCGAGCAACATCTGCGCGAAACGGCCAACCAGAAGCTGGGCTTCGCCCCGCCCATTTTCGCGGTCTCGGCGCGCAAGGCATTTCTCTCCCGCACCACCGGAGTCGACAAGGAGCGGCTTTGGAAAGAGAGCGACTTCGCCGCGCTCGAGAAGCACATCAACCTGATGGTCGACCAGTCCCGGCATGGATTGCCGAAATTGAATTCGAGCTGCCAGACCGCGACCATCATCCTCTCCGACAGCTCGATCCGGGTGCGCAATATCCTCGAGACGATTGTGCGCGATGAAGAGCAGCTCGTTCGCCTCGAGGGGATCCTCGCGTCGCGCAAGGAACAAACCTTGCGCCAGGTCGGCGGATTTTTGCGCGGGATCGAGCAGGCCTGCCGACGCTGCGAAGATGAAGGCCGGGCTTTGCTGGAGCGAAATCTTTCCTTCTGGCGGACCTGGCGGCTGGTTTTTGGAAAGTCGGAATGGCAGGAAAAATTCCAGTCCGATCTCGAGGCGAAGATGCGGGACCTGATTCAACCCCAGGTCGAGAATGCGCTCCAGCTCCTCGAGACCGATCTGCGCAGCCTCTGGCCGCAGCTTCAGGATACGATGGAGAACCAGTTCAAGGGCGATTCGCGGATGCAACTGAATCAAACCATCCCCGACTTCGCCCGGCAACGGCGCGAGCTGCTGCAGTCGATCGAGCTCACGCTCGTGGAACGGATCGCGGGCCGCGGGATGGAAGCGCAGCTGGAACGAATGTTTCGCGAGACCGCGACCTGGATGCGAGTGCCGGCGGGAGTGGCGGCGGCGGGCGGCATCGTCACCATCATCGCGGCCATGAGTAGCGCCGCGGTTGCCGACGTCACCGGGATCGTGGCCGCGTCCGCCTTCGTCGCGGGCACGCTGGTGGCCTTCGGCCGGCGCCGGAAAATCCTGGCGGAGTATCACCGGCAGATGGATCTCAAACGCGAAGAGCTGGTGGCCGCGATCGACCAGCAACTGCAGCACGCGAGCGATCTTTTCTATGCTGAAATCGGCGGAGTTTTCCAACCGCTCCGGGCCTTTTGCGCGGCGGAGCGAAAACGCTACGACCCGCTTCTCAATCGGGTGCGCGAGATCGAGGAAATTTTTGCCGAGCTAACGACCGAGTTGGCCAGGAACAAATAGCGGAGCTCTACTTCTTGGCCTTCGTCTTGGTCGAGTACTGCTCGGCCAGGCGCTGCTCGGTCTGGCGGCGAGCGATCACGAAATTATTGTTGTCGCCGTAATTCCGCCACGGCCCAGGCGGGACATCGCGCACTTCGACAAATTGCCAATCCGTCAACGAGGTCGGCCCGAGGCCAAGGTAATCGCGCACGGCGGGCGAAACATCGAGCCCCGCGCCTCGGTTCAGGTTTGGTTTCGGCCGCTCGTTCCGGAAAACATATTGGTAGTGATCGGTCCGGAAGGGACCGCAATCTTCCCACTGGGCGTAGCAGACGCGATTGCCGCGACGGACCGCGACCCAACGATCCTTGCAGACGGAGTGTCCCTGCCTCACAAACGCCTGCCGAAACCAGGGCACGACCATCGGCGCTTCCGGTTTGAACTGGCCGTGCGAGACGTCGTTGTAAGGCAGGGCGATATAAAACGGGTTCTGCCGCGGGACGAAATTGATCGGGATGTAATCGTGCCGCCGCGCCGGCTCGGGGTTGTCGTAGCCGCCGTAATTGCGAGTCCAATCCGGGTCCCACGAACTCTTGTGATTCGGGACCGGATTATTCGTCGTCGGCATTTCCCCAATCCAGAAAACGGTCGTGACAATGTCCGTTTTCCACGGGTAACGAGAGGAGGAGAAGCGAGAAGTGGTCGGGACAAAAACCTGCGGCTCCACCTTGAGCAGGGCCTGGGCGCGAAGCTTCATCGCATATTTCGCGAAATCGGCGCTGCTCTCGTAGGGCGATTGCGCACCGGCGAAGCTAGCGGTACCGATCAGGAAGCCGGCTGCGAGCAGGGTGCGAAATATAATCTTTTTCACCAGCATTCGTGCCCTTGGTTCTAGCCAGATCGGCCGGACAGGCAAGCCTCTTTCGTCATCCTCGGTTAGCACGATCCATTCCTGAGACCTCTCAGCCACGGCTGAGAAGCGTGTCGCGGCGGAAGGATTCACCACCCAGTTCAGGATAATTCATCGTAAAATGCAATCCGCGACTCTCCTTCCGGCTGAGCGCGGAATCGACGATCAAGGCTGCCACCGTGGCCAGGTTCCGCAGTTCGAGGAGATCGACCGTGATCCGGAAATTCCAGTAAAACTCCTGGATCTCGCGCTGCAGATTGCGCAAGCGCGCGCTCGCGCGCTGGAGCCGTTTATCCGTCCGCACAATCCCGACGTAATCCCACATCAAGCGCCGGATTTCGTCCCAGTTGTGATAAATCACAACCAGCTCGTCGACGTCCTGCACGTCGCCTGATTTCCATTCCGGGAGGGAAACCGACCCTGCCGGATGCGCCGGCGGCCGGCTGCCGATGATCGTTTCCGCCGCCCGATGGGCGAGGACCAGCCCTTCGAGGAGTGAATTACTCGCCAGGCGATTCGCCCCATGCAGACCGGTGCAGGCCACTTCGCCGATCGCGTAAAGCCCGGGGAGGCTGGTCGCGCCGTCGATGTTCGTCTTGATCCCGCCGCACTGGTAATGCGCCGCCGGCACGACCGGGATCGGCTCTTTCGCCATGTCGATTCCGTTTGCGAGGCAAGTCTCGTAAATGTGGGGAAATCGCTCCTGCAAGAATTCCCGCGGCTGTTGCGTGATGTCGAGGTAAACGCACTGCGCGCCGGAGCGCTTCATCTCGGCGTCGATCGCCCGGGCCACGATATCGCGCGGCGCGAGCGACCCGCGCGGATCCACCCGGGCGGTGAAATCTTCGCCTTTGGAATTGCGCAGTATGCCGCCTTCGCCCCGGACCGCTTCGGAGATGAGGAACGAAGTCGCCTGGGGATGGAAAAGGCAGGTCGGGTGGAACTGGATGAATTCCATGTTCGCGACGGTCGCGCCGGCGCGCCAGGCCATGGCCACGCCGTCCCCCGTCGCGATCGCGGGGTTGGTGGTATAGAGATAAACCTTCCCGCAACCTCCGGTCGCGAGGACGAGCCGGTCGGTCCGGATCGTTTCCACTTCGCCGGAAACCTCGTCCAGCACGTAAACGCCGAGGCAATGATCTTCGGTCGCGAAACCGAGCTTGGCTGCGGTGATCAAATCCACCGCCATGTGATGCTCAAGCAGTTCAATGTTAGGCGTCGTCTGCACCGCCCGGAGCAGCGTCTGCTCAATCTCGAGCCCGGTCATGTCATGCACATGCAGGACGCGCCGCTTGGAGTGGCCGCCTTCGCGCCCGAGATCGAGCTCGCGGTGACCGGAGACGTCGCGCTCGTCGAAGTGCAGGCCCAGCTCCATCAGCTCCTGCACGCGGGCCGGTCCTTCTTTCACCACCGTCTCTACGGCCAGCGGATCGCACAGGCCCGCACCGGCCTCGAGTGTGTCGCGAATGTGGAGGTCGAAAGAATCTTCCCCGCTGGTCACGCAGGCCACGCCGCCTTGCGCCCAGGCCGTGTTCGAGTCGACGCCCTTGCGTTTCGTAATGATCGCGACCCGCCCGTGCTTCGCCACCTTGAGCGCAAAAGTGAGCCCGGCGATCCCGCTCCCGATGACGACGAAATCGAATTCCTTCATCGGAGGAGAATGTTATCGATCAGGCGGGTCTGGCCGAAATGAACCGCCACCGCCAGGAGCGAGCTCGGCTCGATCGTTAGGCGCGGTCGCATGTCGTCCGGCCCCACGATCTCGACGTAGTCGACCCGGGCGAGCGGCGCGGATTCGATTTTTTCCCGGACCGCCCCGGCGCGGGCGCGGGCGCTGTTTTCCTCCGACTCCGCCGCCGCGAGCAGGGCCTGGCGAATGATCGGCGCCTGGGCCCGCTCTTCCGCGCTGAGGAGCTGGTTACGTGAGCTAAGCGCGAGCCCGTCCGGTTCCCGCACCGTCGGGCCGGCGATGATCTCAACCGCGAAATTGAGGTCGCGCACCATCCGACGAATCACCGCCAGCTGTTGGAAATCCTTTTCTCCAAAAACTGCCGCGTCCAGCGAGAAGAGATGAAATAGTTTCGTCACCACCGTGCAGACCCCGCGAAAATGCCCCGGTCGCGAGGCCCCGCAGAGACGTTCCGCCAGGGCCGTTTCCTCGACGAAAGTAGAGCGACCTTCAAAATACATCTCGTTAGGCGCGGGCCGGAAAAGGAGATCGACACCTTCCGCGCGGCAGAGTTCCTCATCGGCCGATTCCGGCCGCGGATAACGGGAAAGATCCGAGTCCGGTTCGAACTGAATCGGGTTCACAAAAATGCTCACCGCCACTTCGCCTTTCGCGCCCGCGCTTTTCCGCGCCAGGCGAATCAGGGATAAATGGCCTGCGTGCAAAGCGCCCATCGTCGGTACGAGGACGCGGCGGCTTCCCGAGGGGCAAGCGTGCGCGCGCAGATCGGCGACGGTGGAAATGATCTTCATCTTGGGTCGCGGGTGGACGCCGCACGCTCCAGCCAAATCGCCTGCCGGGCAAAACGAAAGCGCCGATGGCCGAAGCTTTCCCAACCCGCGGCCTGTGCGAGCCGAGCAAGTTCGGAGAATGAAAAAGCGCGCTCGACCGAAACGCGGGCGTCGTTTCGGGTCATCGCTTCGCGAAAAACAATCGTCGTCAGCAGATCGACTCCGATTTTGGCGAACCAGCCACGGCAGAGATCAGCGACCAGGACATTTCCCCGGCACAGCGCGCGGCAGCGACGCAACAACGAGACCGCGTCGTCCTCGTCAAAGTGATGCAGCGCGAGGGAGAAGAGCACAACGTCATAGCTTTGCTCTTCGCCAAAATGATGGATGTCCGCACAATGGTAACGAATCTCCGGAAACTCGCCGCTGAGTTGGCGCGCGATGGTGACGGTCGACGCTTGGAAATCAACGGCATCGATCTGCACCTCCGCGCGGATTCGGCGGGCGAATTTAGCCACCAGGCGCGGAATGTCGCCGGAGCCGGTGGCGAGATCGAGAACGCGCAACCGGTCGCCCTTCCGAATCCAGTGCCGCAGAAAATGGTGGATCAGTCGGTAGCTGCCGAAGTAGCGATTGAGAGCGCGCAGATTGCGCAGGTCAGATAAGAGCTCGGCCGAGACCGGCTGGGGCCGATCCATCCACTCCGGATCCGCCGGGTCGAACTGTCGACTCAATGTGGGAGGGGCCTTTGCGCCCCCGTCAGGGCAGACGTCGCCAGTGATCGGGGCGCAAAGGCCCCGCCCCCATTGGGAGTCATTCGAGTAACC
>JBBPZS010000041.1:0-5649 GCA_038198605.1 Chthoniobacterales bacterium
CATTTTTTCGACTTCTTCTTCGATGGAGGAGGCGACGGCGCTGTTGCCGATGTTGGCGTTGATTTTGACGAGGAAATTGCGGCCGATGATCATGGGCTCGAGCTCGGGATGGTTGATGTTGGCCGGGATGATGGCGCGGCCGCGGGCGACTTCGCTGCGCACGAATTCGGGGGTGATTTCGCGCGGGATGCTGGCGCCGAAGGATTCGCCGGGGTGGGCGTGGTGGAGGGAAGTTTGGGAGGAGGACGGAAGTTCGTCGACGCGGGACGCGTCGACCGGCGGGCGGGACGCCCACCCTACCCGGGAGTCCGAATTTGCGCGTCCGTGATTTTCACGGATGGCGATGAACTCCATCTCGGGCGTGATGATGCCCTGCTTCGCGTACCAAAGCTGGGTGACGGGATGGTCGGTGCTGGCGCGAAGCGGTTTGCGCTTTGTGCCTTGGAAATGGTCGAGACGATTCTTGCGCTCGGCTTGGCTGGCGAATTCTTCGTGGCCGCGGGTGAGGTAGCCGTTGTCCTCGGGCTTGATCTTGCGGCCTTCGTACTCGGCGGCGTCGGCGCGGGCGCTGATCCATTCGGCGCGGAGCGGCGCGAGGCCCTCGGCGGAGTTGGGCGTGACGTCCGGGTCGCCCCATGGGCCGCTGGTGTCGTAGACGCGGACCGGCGCGTTCGGCTCGAGGTTGCCGCTGAAATCTTTCGTCGGCGCGAGGCTGATCTCGCGGAAGGGCACGCGCACGTCCGGGTGCAGCTCGCCCTCGACGTAAACGCGCTGCGAGTTCGGCATCACGTAGTCGGAGCTTTTCGGTTCGAGTGAGTCTTTGGATGCGATCATGCCAGAAGTTGAGAGTTGATGGTTGAGTGTTGAGAGAAAAAGAAAAGCCATTGCGCGAAAACGCATGGCTGAAATCGGACCCTCGCTCCCTACGGCGGCATTACCCGCGTCAGGTTTAAGGGGTCTCCGGTGCCGCCATCGCGACACCGAACTCTCAGCACATGGCTCCCCCGCTCTGTCGGTTTCAGGATAGGGCGCAGACCAGTGAAGTCAACGCCCGGATCGCAGCGTGCCGAGGCGGCGCGCTGCTTCCGAAGTCGTTAGGCGCGCTATTCTTTCTTCGGTGCGTCGGAAGCCACGGCGCCGGCTTGTTTCACATTGGTGTGAAAAATGGCCAGCCATTTGCCGTTTTCCTGTTTCCAGACCGAGCCGGCATTGTAGGTGCCGGAAGCGTCCTGTCCGTCGAAGGTGCCCTCGAGGGTGACGGTGTAGGTCGCGACGACGACGTCTTTCTCATCCGAGTGGCTCTTGTAGTCGCTGATCTTGAACGATTTCATGTCCCACTTCTGCATGTCGGCCATTTCCTTCGCCATGTCGGCGATGCCCTCGGCATAAACTCCGATCATGTCGTGATCGACCACGGCCTTGAAGGCGTCGGCTTGCTTGTCCTTGAAGGCCTGCCAGGCGGCTTTTTCCTTCGTCATCATTTCATCGTTGCTCGGCGCGGCGCTTGAGACGGCGATTGTCGCGACGAGCGCTATCATTGTGAGGCTCAATAATTTTTTCATCAGGTTTCCTTTGGTTGGTGGTTGAAAACCGAGGGTGAGCATGCGGCGCAAACCGGTCAATCCCATTCACATAGACGGCGCAACGCACCCGACGGGATCGCCGGGGCGGAATGGAGAGACGGCGGGCGTAAAACCGCTAGTTGCTCGCCGGGATGACGACTGGCGCGACCGAAGATTCCGGCTTGGGCGGGGCGGTCGCGTCTTTCAAGACGAGCTGGCTATCGCTTTCGCGCCGGTAATCCGCCACCATCGTGGGCCGGGTTTTGTTCTCGACGAGGCCCTTGTAGTTCATGATCCCGGTGGCGATGGACTGCGCGAGTTTTGCGCGCCAGGTGCCCTGCGCGATGAGACGGCTCTCGCCGCGCTCGGTCAGGAAACCGCCTTCGACGAGGATGGCCGGAATTCTCGTCAGGCGAAGAACGGCAAAACGGGCGCGTTTGATCCCGCGGTCAAACTCCGGGAGGTGGCCGACGACGGAATGATAGACGCTCATGGAGAGCGCAAGGCTGGGGGCATCGACCGGGCTGCCCGCTTCCATGTTCATAAACCGTAGCGCAAGCGCGTCGTCGTCGGTCGACGGCGCGCCGCGCGGTGTGAGTGAGAAAATTTCGAAACCGGCGGCGGAGGGATTGGAGTTGGTGGCGTTGAAATGGATGCTGACGAAGACTGCGTCCTTGGCCGAGTTGGCGATGCGCGCGCGCAGCTCGAGCGGGACGAAGACATCGCGGTCGCGGGTCATTTTCACATTGATCCCTTTGGCCTCGAGGAGGGGCTTGATGTTGCGCGCGACATCGAGCGCGAAATCCTTTTCGTAGCCGTAGCTGCTGATCGCGCCTTTGTCATAGCCGCCGTGGCCGGCGTCGAGGATGACGGTCTTAAATTGCCCGAGGTTAGTGATCATCTGCGGCCGCAACTGCGGTTCGAGCGTCTTTGCCAAGTCGACTCGCGAGACGAGGTATTGCCCATCCTTTTCCTGGACCGGGAAGCAAAGCCAGCTCCGGATGCCGTTGATCATGACCTCGCGGCTGTCGAGCTGGACTTCGAGCGAGATTTTGCCGTTATCGAGCCGGATGCGCTTCTCGATCGGGGACACTCCGCTCGGGAGTCCGTAGAACTGCGCGACATTATCGACCGTGAGATATTCGCGTCCGCCGATCTTGACGATCTTCCAATCACGGGCCCCGCCGGCGGTGACGCTGCAGGCGCAGATGAGAAGGAGAAAGGCGGAGGCTTTAAGGGTGGCGAACATTGGAGACGAAGTATGAAATATCGGCGCGGAGAGGACAATAACTTTTTCTAGAAATTATAACGCCCCTCGGTGACGGCTGTTTTTACCTTGGTCTGTGAAGAACAATTATGCCAGCAAAATCCAAGAAACAACAGATGGCCGCGGGCGCCGCGCTCGCCGCGAAACGGGGCGAAAAGAAGAAGCCATCACTCAAAGGCGCGTCGAAAAGCATGGAGACGTCGATGACCAAAAAGGAGCTCGAAGACATCGCCGCAACGAAGCGCAAGAACCTGCCGAAGATGAAAGTGAAGTAAGTAGCAACCCGCCTTTCGGCCGTTACGAGCGATCCGGGAGGACGGGCTGCCAGCCCGTCGCGCGTGGGCGAGCTTCGCCCCCGGCCTTGCGCGCTGCGCGCGCCTTGTGAGCGCGTGGAGAAGCGGAGCGCCTCCGCCGCATAGCGCACCGCTCCTGAACGTGGCGGCGTGAACGACCCGGCTTTTCGCGGGAGACTCCCGCGAAAGACGGGCTGGCAGCCCGTCCTCCCCGGATTTTGGATCCTGTGTTCTCCCCGCTAAAAGAGTCGCGGGCCGGCTTTGCGGTCATCTCGGGATTATCCGGCCGCGCGGCGGCTGTCGCCGATTCACGCATCCGATCCTGCGTTCGCGGCGGATCATCTCACGACAACTTATTAATCAGCGCTCACTCCAATGCTGGGAAGTTGTCACTAAAACAAACAAAGAAAGAAACAATGAAAAAATTAGCAGTCGCACTCGCACTCATGAGTGCATTCACCTTCTCCACCTATGCCGGTGAGATGAAGACCATGGGCAAGGAAAAAAGCATCTACGACACGGCCGCGAGCACGAAGATGTTCAGCACCCTGACCGCAGCCCTCAAGGCCGGTGGCAAAAAGGAAATGCTGGAAGAGGACAAAGGTCCGTTCACGGTCTTCGCCCCGACCGATGAAGCTTTCGCGAAACTCCCGGCCGGCACGGTCGAGACTCTCCTGAAGCCGGAGAACAAAGAGAAGCTCGGCAAAATTCTCGCCTACCACGTGCTCAAGGGCAAAGTGATGGCGGCCGACGTGAAGACGATGGAAGCCGACACCGCGGAAGGTTCCACGCTCGAGGTCAAAGTGGCTGACGGCAAAGTGATGGTGAACAACGCCAACGTCGTCAAGACCGACATCGCGGCGACCAACGGCGTGATCCACGTGATCGACACCGTGCTCATGCCGCCGGACCTTCAGTAAATCCAATTTGGGTTGATGCGCGGGCGCGCGGCTTCGGTCGCGCGCCTTTTGCGTACGCCCGAGGGCCGGGCTCCATTCGTTAGGCAGAACGAGCGGGCCGCCGGAGCTCCGGGGAGCACGGGCTGTCAGCCCGTCCTTTGCGGGAGTCTCCCGCAAAGCGCGCGAAGGGGAGGCGCAGAACCCTGGTGGTCGCCGCGCGGAAGTTGCGCTGGGCGCAAACTGAATCCGGCGAGGCTCGCCGGATGCGAACGGGCTGACAGCCCGTGCTCCCCAGACAAGAAAGCCTACGCGCTCTCGGTCTCCGGCGCTTCTTTTTTCGCCGGGCGCCGCAGGAGCGTGATCTGCTTGATCCGCGATGAGTCCGACGGACTCCAGGTCGCGACTTCGGGGTCGTCCTTGAAGGCTTCATGCACGATCCGGCGTTCGTAGGAGTTCATCGGCTCGAGCTGCAATGGGCGCCCGGAGAGGCGCACTCGTTCCGCGAGCTGGCGGACGTGATGCACGATCTTATCCTGTCGCATCGAGCGATACATCTCGCAATCGACAATCCATTTTGGCGCGTCGGGATTCTTTGCCTGCGCGACCCGATTGAGGAGGAACTGGACGGCGTCGAGCGTTTCGCCTTCACGCCCGATGAGGCGGTCCGCCTCCTCGGTGTAAATCTGCAACGTCGGGTTGCCGCTCTCGCTTTGCGTCTCCTCGATCTCCACGACAAAGCCGAGATACCCGAGCATGGTATCGAGCAGCTCCTTCGCATTGACGGCGGATTCGGCTTCGGTGCTCATCAGCGGGCTTTTCCTTTTCTTTTCGTCGGCTGATTCACTTTCTCCAGTTTCGGCAGCGGCTGGTTCCGATTCTGATACAGCTGCAGAATCGTAAACAGGTTCTGAGTTGTATAATATAAAGCAAGGGCGGCGGCAAAGTTGTAGCAAAAAACGACGAAAATCAGCGGCATGAACAGCATCACCTTCTGCTGCGTCGCGTCGCCGCTCTTCGGCGTCACTTTCATCATCCAGAAGCTGGTCCCGGCCATGATCAACGGCAGGATGTTGATCGGCCATCCGATCCCAGGGATGTGCGCGATCGTGTCCGGTTGCGACAGATCGTGCACCCAGAGGAAGCTGGCGTTGCGCAGCTCGACCGCCTGGCGCAGCATGGTGAAGAGACCGAAAAAGATCGGGATCTGAATCATCATCGGGAGGCAGCCGCTGACCGGGTTGATCCCGTAATCCTTGTAGAGGCGCATGACCTCGGCGTTCATCTTCGTCGGGTCGTCCTTAAACTTCTCGCGCAGCTCCTGCATCTTGGGCGAGAGCGCGGCCATCCGGCGCATCGACTTGTTTGCTTTCGTCTGGAGCTGCCAGAGGATGAGCTTGATGATGGCGGTCAGGATGAGGATCGCGACGGCGTAGTTGCCGACAAACCGATGAATCAGATTCATCAGGTTGAGCAGCGTCTGGCTGACCAATTTCCAAAGACCGAAGTCCATAATCTCGGCTTCGTCGTGCGTCAGTTGCGCGAGGCGGTTGTATAATTTCGGGCCGAGGTAGAGCTGGAATTGCGCGGTCGCGGTCTGGCCGGGTTGGACCTTGAAACCCGGCATCCCC
>JBBPZS010000042.1:0-23156 GCA_038198605.1 Chthoniobacterales bacterium
AGAGCGAAGCGTCTACCGAGGCGGCACCGCCAGTTCAAAACCGGGGAGGTTGAGCGAGAGGTTTGGATTGTAGGAGGGATCGTGCAGCAGTTCGTAGCCCCACTTTTGCTGCATGAAGGTGGCTTCCTTCACGAAATGCGCCTGCTCTTTCCGGGTCGGCTGGTGGCCACGCGAGGCGGACTCGGCATGGATCAGATTAGCGAATGGCGTCCAGACGTTGCGAAAGCCGGCCACCTGCAAGCGCAGGCAGAAATCGGTATCGTTGAAGCTGACCGAAAGATTCGTTTCATCGAAAGGCCCGACTGTTTCGAAAACCTCCTTCCGCACGGCAAGACAGGCGCCCGTCACGGCGGAAACGTTGTGGGCCAAGTGCGCGCGGCTGAAGTAGCCGCCCCGTCCGCGCTTGAGATGTGGAAAGACATGCCCAGCCACGCCGCCGAGGCCGACAATCACCCCGCCATGCTGCAGCGTGCCGTCGGGAAACCAAAGCCGCGCGCCGACCGCGCCGACTTCCGGGCGCGTGGCCTGGCTGACCATCTCGCGCAGCCAGCCGGGCTCGGTCGCTTCGATGTCGTTGTTCAGGAAAAGGAGGATCTCACCCCGGGCCGCGGCCGCACCTTTATTCGTTAGGCGGCTGAAATTGAACGGTCCATCATCGCGCAGGACGCGGGCCCCGTCGGCGCCTTCCAGGTCTTGAAGAAAACCCAGCGTCTTCTTTTCTCTGGAGCCGTTGTCGACCAGGACAAATTCGAAATTTGGGTAGTCGGTCTTGGCTCGAATGCTCTCGAGGCAGCGCTCCAGCAATTCCAATCGGTCACGAAACGGAACGATGATTGAAACCAGCGGGATTTTCCCCCCTAACGAATAGACGACCCGGTGTTGTTCCAGATTTTCCGGGCTCGCCTCCACTTTGCCGGCGATGCCTTGCCGCTCGAGGTGCTCGGCAATCGCCCGGCGTGCCGCCTCGCGCGCGTAGGGCTTGGCATCCGGAGCAGCCGCGACACTCCCCGCCACCATGCGCCAGTGATACAGCACGCGGGGAATATGGCGGATCTGCTTTGCCTCGAGCTGCTCCAGGCAACGCAGGACAAGGTCGTAATCCTGCGAACCTTCAAATCCTTCGCGAAATCCGCCCACCTGGCGCACCAGCTCGGTTCGGTAAAGACCGAGGTGATTGATGAAATTCTGTCCGAGAAACAAATCCGGATTCCAATCGGGCTTGAAATAGGGACTGGAGCGGGCGCCGCTCTCGTCGATTTTGTCTTCGTCGGAATAGATCAGGCCGGCATCGGGATGGCGATCGAGTTCGAGCGCGAACTGCGCGAGCGCGTCTTCAGTCAGGAGATCGTCCTGATCGAGCAACGCGCACCACGCGCCGGTCGCGAGCTGCAGCGCGGAATTGGTGCAGGCCGCGATGTGCCCGTTCTTCTCGCGAAAGATCAGTTTGATCCGGGGCTCGTTCGCGGCCGCGGTTTCCAGGCGCGTCCGCACCTGCGGATCGTCGGAAGCATCGTCGGCGAGGCAAAGTTCCCAGCGCTCGTAAATCTGATTGCGGACGGAGGTGATCGCGGCCTCGAGCAGGTCGAGATCCGGGTTGTAAACCGGGACGAGAATGGAAACGAGCGGCTGCTCCCTGATCTGGCGGAGATCCCGCCGCAAAGCGACCGCATCGATGGTAGCGAAGCGCTTAATCCATTCCGGGTAACTCGGCGGACGCTCCGGTGGCGGGATTTTCGTTTTGAAAAACTTCATCCGGACAACGCCTCGCGATGGGCGGCGAGCGAGATCGCTTCCTCCATCAAAGCACGAAAGTCGCGACCGAAACGGTCGAGGGTAAATTGCCGTTCATAAGTCTCGCGCGCCTTTTCTCCAAGCTGCGGAATGAGATCGGGATTTTCGAGTAGCCGGCGCAGGGCCGCGGCCAGCGCCTCGGGCGCTTCCGGCCTAACGAGCAAGGCATCTTCGCCATCGACGAGGATTTCCAAGACGCCACCGACGGTCGAAGCCACCAGGGCCTTGCCCAGGCTGAGCGCCTCCAGGATGACGACCGGGAGGGCTTCATCCCGTGACGGCGACACAATGACGTCCGCGTTCCGCATCAACCCGATGGCGTCGGCATGATCGAGCGCGCCGGTCACGGAAAGATTTTTCAGGGGCGCGGCGATGCGATCGACCTTCAACCAAAAGTCCGGATCGAGAATGCGGCCGGCCAGTTGAAATTCCGCTTTCTCCAGCAGCTCCGGCCGGAGCAAGGTCAGAGCTTCGACGAAAATATCCTGTCCTTTGCGCGGCTCGATGCTGGCCAGGAGAACGAAGCGCAAGCGCCGCCCGCGCGCCGGCTCGACCGGACTCACGCCCAGGTCCGGAATCGCGTTGAGCAGCGCCTTGACCGGCCGGTCGGTAAAGGGCCGATAGATGCGCGCCGTGCGCTCGGACGGAGCAACGATAAATTCCGCCAGCGGAAAGGCGGCGCGCAGCTCGTTGTCTTCGCGCAGATAATGTTCGCCGACCGAGCCCGGTTCATGAATCCACCAGAGCACCGGGACCGCTTCCTGTTTAAGCGCCGGCGCGACGGCCTTGCTCCGAATACTGTTGGCCACGACGCAATCGAAGTCGCGCGCAAAGTGGGCAAAGGAAGGGTGCCCGTTCGCGACCAGCGGATCGATCACGACCGGCACGCCCAGCTCCTGCAGCTTCTCGCGCAGCGGACCGTCCTTGGGCGAGAGGACCACGACGAAGACGCCGTTCTCGCGACACCAGCGCGCTGCGTGGTAGAGCATGATCGGCGCACCGGAGAGCGAGAGGTCGTGCGAGACGAAAAGAAGATCCGGGCCGGTCCCGACGGCCCGCGCCTCCGGGCGCGCCATCATCCGAATCGGCGTCGGCGAATCGATGTGCAGCCAGTCCCGCATGTTGTCGGGGAAATAAGGATCGTGGGTGGTGAATTCCGGCCAGCGTTTCAGGAGATAGAGGGAGGATTTGTCGCGCGGCGGAGTTTTTTCCTCGGCCCCGATCGAGACGTGGCCGGCGTGATACAAGGTCGAGAAGGGCGTGTAAACGCAGCGCAACCCGGCTTCGCGGATTTTGAAGGAAAGGTCGACATCCGAATGCCCGATCGGCGTGTTTACGGCATCGAAACCGCCGACCCGAATAAAATCTTCGCGGCGCACGGCGAGACAGGCCGCGGAAAGCGCGGCCACGTTGCGGAGCGATTGCGCGAAATTGAAATGCTCGGTGGAATCGGCCGCGCGTTGGTGGAACGCCGTGCCGATCAGGCCCCGCACTCCTGTGACCAGTCCCGCGTGCTGGATCTGACCGGTCTCGTAAAGCAACTTGGGCGCAACCGCGCCGACCTCCGGATTTTCCAGCGGCTCAATCAGATTCTGCACCCAATCGGCCTGCACACTTTCAACATCGTCGTTGAAAAAAATGAGGCGCTCGCCGGTCGCGGCCTCGGCGCCGACGTTGCATTTGTCGGAGAAATTAAAGGGTTTGTCGTAGGGGACGCAAAGCAGAGTGGCGTTCTCCGGCGGCAACGCCTGAAGCGACTCGATCAGGGAGCTGTTGGTCACGATCACGATCTCGAGATCGGGATAGCGGGTCTGGCGCGGTAGTCGTTCGAGACAGGTCTGAGCGCGGGTCGGCGAATCGGTTGGAATAATGATCGAGACGCGCGGCCAAGTGGCGGGTTTGAGCCGGGCGCGATTCGCGGTCGGATATTCGACGATCTCAGCCGGCAGCTTGCGCCGTTCCATCGCGGCACCGAGCGCGGCCAGGTTGGTTTTGCGCGCGTCCGGTTTTCCGCCAGCCGAGCCGGAAGCGGGATGCTCCCGCCAATGATAAAGCACGTGCGGGATATGCTCGATGGCGCGCGCCTGCTCCGTGGCGCGGAGGGCGAAATCGTAATCCTGCGAGAGATCGAATTCCTTCCGGAAATTGCCGACCCGATCGACCAGCGCGCGACGATAGGCGGTCAGGTGACCGATGTACATCGACGAAAGCAGGAGCTCGGGACTCCACTCCGGTTTGAAAAAGGGCGAATGCCGCCGGCCCTCCAAATCGCAGCGGTCTTCGTCGCTGTAGAAAATATCGGCTTCCGGCGCGGCGAGAATCGCGCGCGTCAGTTCGTAAACTGCGAACGGCGGGAGGAGGTCGTCATGATCGATGCAGGCGACGAAGTCGCCGCTCGCCATCGCCAGGGCGCGATTGGTGTTCTCGGAAATGCCGAGATTTTCCTCCAGGCGTTCCGTGCGGATGCGCGGCTCGCAGTCGCTCAAGCGCTTGATCGTCTCGAGCGTCTCGGTCAGCGCGGAGCCACCGTCGACCAGGCAGACTTCCCAGTTCGGCGCGGTTTGCGCGGCGAGCGAGGAAAGCAATGCATCGAGGAATTTTGCCGGCGGATCCTTGACCGGCAGGAGAAAGCTGATCGTCGGCGGGTCCTGCCAGAGCGCGGCAACACGGCGCTGTTCGGCCAGCCCGGTCTCGTTAGGCTCGTGCTCCTCCCGCCAGGCCACATAACGATCGACGGGCTTGGCCATTTTGGCGGGCGCCTTGTCCTTGGCCGCCGGCGGCTCTAAGGCCGGCTGGCCGCGGCGCAAGCCGAGATTCGCGGGAAGGCGCCGCAATTCGCGCCCGATCCGCGTGGCGAGGGACCGCCGCTCCTTCGGGCCGGTGCCTTGCGGACGGAAACATTTGCCGCCTTTGCGACAGGCGCTCTTCGCGGCGTTCAAGATCTGCTTCTGCTCGCGCAGTTGTTTTTTGAGTTTCTCGATCTGCTCTTTGCGCGATTCGCTTTCCGAAACCCAGTGCCGCAATTGCTCGTGTTGCCCATCCATCACGAGCTGAGCCTTGGCCCGGTCGCGTCCGAGTTCTTCGAAGCGCTTCCGCAGTTCCTCCATCTGCCGGCCCTGCTCGTCCATGATCTCCTGCGCCGTCCAGCGGTCTTCGAGAAGAGAATCGAGCCAGACTTGTTTCGCGGCTAAAGCCGAGAGGTCGCGCTGGCTCTGCTCGCTCCGAGCCTGCGCCCCGATCCGCGCCGTGGCCAGAGTGTAAAGTTGCTCGAGCGCCGGGGCCGCTGGAAGGGCATCCGCGTTCCTCGCGGCGACGCCGAGGCCGATGCCGGCGGCAAACTCACCGCCCGGCCGATCGCCGCGCCAGCTCTGCCACGCGGGCCGCAGGGCGTCCGGGCGTTGCAGGTCGATCCCGTGGACGAGCACAATTCCTACCGGAGCGATGGCCGCGCTCCACAGATTCAGTTGCGCGGTGATTTCGGCGCCGCTTTCGCATTGGTCGATCAGGAGCAGATCAGTTTTTTCTCCCTTTGCCGCCGTCGCTGCATCTTCCGAGGAAAGTTGTGCGAACTGCCCATGGTTCTCAGCGACGTAACGTTTCCCTTCTTCCCAGGCTTGATCAGCGGCGCGCTCTTCCCCCGCCGCTCCGCGCCAAAGAGCGAGGCAGTCCGTTTCCAGTCCGATTTCCTGGACGGCCTGGCAGAGAGCAAAGAAGGCTTCGCCATTGCCGAAGCCGTCGACCACGATCCGGCCTGGCCGGCGCGTCGCGACCAAATCGTAGAGCAGCGCCAGATGATGCCGGATCGGTCCGCCGCGATAAAAGCGCGGCTGAAAAGTGAGCAGGCTGGGCAGATCCACGGGTGTGCTCACACCTTAGTTCACGTGCCGGAGCTGCACACAATCGATCAGGTCGCCGCCGGCCCGGACATCGCTCAGGACGACGAGGTTGTCGTTCGGTTCCACCCAGTTCGCCGCCCGCAAATATTCCGCGGCCGCCTCGATCGTTGCGTTCGGGTCATCCGTAAACTGAAGCAGGATGGGGAAGACGCCCCAACAAATGGTGAGCTGGCGAAAAACGATCTCGTTAGGCGTAAAAGCGAAAATGGGAGCGCGGCTGGGCCGTAAATTGGAAACGTAGCGCGCCATCGTGCCGTGCCGGGTGAAGACGACGATCTTGGGGCGATGAAGCGAATCGGCCAGGGTGACTGCGGCCGAGACCGTCTTTTGCCGCGCATCCTCGAGCAGCGCATCCTTCCCGTAGCCGGCGCCGCCGCTGCGCTCGATCCGGAGCGCGACCCGGTCCAGGACTTCGACGCATTTCACCGGATAGCGGCCGCTCGTCGTTTCGCCGGTCAGCATGATGGCGTCTGCCTGCTCGAAGACGGCGTTCGCGACATCGGTCACTTCCGCGCGCGTCGGGAGCGGATTCTCGATCATTGATTCCAGCATCTGGGTCGCGACTATGACCGGTTTGCCGATGCGCAGACATCGTTTCACGATCCGGCGTTGGATGATGGGCAAATCTTCCATCGGGCATTCGATCCCGAGATCGCCGCGCGCAACGAGGACGACGTCGGCGGCGCGGATCATCTTGTCGAGATCCTTGACTGCGCTGGCGCTCTCGATTTTGGCCACGACCAGGGCGCTGCTTCCACCTTTGCGCAAAACCCGGCGAAGCTGATCGAGGTCCTCTTTTTTCCGGGCAAAACTCAGAGCCACGAAATCGACCTTGAGCTCGGTTCCGAGCGCGACATCGGCCAGGTCCTTTTCGGTCAAGGCCGGGAGGTTAACGTGGACGCCGGGGAGATTGATGTGGCGGCGCGAACCGAGGGTGCCGGCGGTGAGGACGGTGCTGCGGATGCGACCGTCTTTTTTCTCCTGCACCCGCACTTGCATGAGGCCGTTGTCGAGCAGGACAACGTCGCCGACTGAGACGTCGTCGATCAGTCCGTCGTAATTGACCGTGATCGAATTCGCTTCCGTCGCCTGGGCGCCGCCAACGGTGATTTCGAGGGTGTCGCCGACCGCAAGCTGCAGATCCTTTTCCAGCACGCCCGTGCGGATGGCCGGTCCCTGGGTGTCGAGGAGAATGCCGACGCTGCGGTTATTCTTGCGCGCGAGGGCGCGGACGCGGGGCACGATCTCGCGCACCCACTCGTGCTTCGCGTGGCTCATGTTCAGGCGAAAGGCGTCGGTCCCGGCCAGAATCATCTGTTCGATAATCTCGGAACTTTCGGAGACAGGTCCGAGGGTGCAGATGATTCGGGTCTTGCGCATGGCCGCCGTAAAGTTCCGCGGCAGTGAGTAATTGCAAATCGCTGCAGAAGCGAAACATGAGCAAACGTCCAAGCCAGCCGGATGCGGGGCAGTGCCGTCGCCGCATCAAATGTTGCCGACCACTGGAAGGCGGACAAGACTCATCAAGCTTAAAGGTATCTGACACGTGTGACCCAACTTCCCTTTGCCGCAGCGTTAGGCCTTCTTCTTTGGGTCGTATTTTCCCTCCTTTGTAACGGGATTGCCTCTCTTCGTCTCTTAACCGCCCTTCGTGGGCTCAGCCTGATCGTCTATGGCGCCGGCGCCGGCGTCATTCTGCACGGTCTGGTGGGATGGGTGATCGCTGCCGTTCCTCCGTTGCGCTGGGTCTTTGTCCTTCTTCTCGTCGGGCTCACCCTGGCCAGCGCGGTCTATGTCGTGCGGGTGAAGCTGCTGTCAGAGCTTAGGGCAACGCTGCCTTTGGCCACGAAAGTCTCCCTCGCTTTGTGGGTTCTTCTCCTTCTGGGCTGCCTGGGACTCCTTCACCTGCGGGTGCGGTACACCGATCCTTTACCGGACGGACAGTACCTCTCCAAAGAACATAATCTGAATGTGAAGATCCAATTTCTCACTGGATCGCCGACAGATAATTACATTCCCTTTGCGGTGGCGGAATACTTCCTGCGCGGCGTTTCATTCAAGGAGCAAAGACCAATCCTGCCGGGCAATGAAGTGTCCAACCGGACTATCTGATGTCGCTCGTCGCCATGCCCTTTCGCGTTGCTTGCGGGGTGCCGCGCGACCATCCACAGCTCGGCTCGTATAACTTTTTTGGGCGCAAATGTCCGGATGTGATGAAGCTCAATACAGGCAGCTACTTCGAGCAATTCGAGATTGTCGGGATGGTTCTGAATTCGCTGCTGCTGCTGGGGGCGATTCTGTTCTGCACCTCTTTTGGAGCGGAGCCGATCGTAGCTCCAGCCGCACTGCTTTACATTACATGCCCATACTTTCGCGCCGAAACCATCTACACCTGGCCGAAAGCGCTGGCCGGCTTTTTTATCCTGCTTGCCTGGAGTTCGCACCGGAAAGGACATCATTCTGCAGTGGTTGGCGCTTTGATGGCGCTCGCCTATCATTCCCATCCGTATGCGATCGTCTTCGCAGGATTCCTCGGTCTGTTCTACCTCATTCAATTCTGGCGAGGAAAGTCCGACTTCTATGCGACGGGCGCCTACCTCGCTATCTTTGCTCTCTTAGTCACACCCTGGTTTTTTTGGACCAGGTTGATCTTGCAGATCCCTTCCGATCTTATTGCCCAAAACCTGTCGGGTCCAAATACGGAAATCCCGCTCAGCTCGCCGGTGAACTTTCTGTGGGTGAGGTTTTGGAATTTCCTTTCTCTTATCGCACCCGTGATGTTTCGTGTCTATCCGTTTCAATTTGCGACTGTCGTCGCTCAATTTCTCTACTGCTTGCCTGGGGCAGTCGGTTTGCTGATTGTTTATCCTGCCTTCGCGGAATGCGCCCTTACTCCAAATCTCCGGCCTTGGATTTGGTTCGGCCTGATCGGACCTGGTCTGGCTTTGGTGGCAATCTTTAGTTGCCCAGCTCTCCTAGTCTTACACGGCTATCAATCACTGGCGGCCGCTTTACTTTTCATCGGCGTTTGGTTCTTTTGGCAGCGGACATCTCGCGCGTGTTACCTCACAGTCTTGGGATTACAATTGGCCATCAATATCCTTGTCCTGCTGGCTCAGGGCGCGGTCGTGGGAGTGCATTAGGACAACCCAGCGGGTGGGTGATAACCGAGCGACTTACTCGCGATCGACTTCCCTTGGATTGTTTTGGTTCGTCCGCGGCGGAATCGCAAGCGTGAATCCAGGTAAGTCGAGTGATAGATTTGGATTGTAAAACGGATCATCCCGCAAAATTCGGCCCCATCGCTTCCACATGTATTCCGTCTCCGTGGAAGTGTTGGCGGCCTCTTCAGTGGCAACGCGATCCAGGCTCAGGTTTGCATAGGGCGTCCAAACAACTTGCAGACGATTTTCCTGCAGCCGCAGGCAGAGATCGATGTCGTAAAAATGATGCGGCAGATTTATTTCGTCGAACCCGTTCAGTTCCAGAAAAACTTCCCGCCGAACGGCGAGGCAGGCAGCGGAGACAGCGGAGAAGTTTTGCGCAAGCCAGGCGCGATTGAAATAGCCGGGGTGCCCGTGCGGGATGCCGTAAAAGGCCGGTGTCGCAATCCCGCCCAGCCCGAGGATGAGCGCGCCATCTTCCAGGGCGCCGGCCGGCGACCAGAGTCGCGCCCCCACCGCGCCCACGTCCGGCCTAACGACAAGGCTGACCATCTCGCGGAGCCAGCCCGCCTCGTGCGCGTCGCTGATGTTGCCCAGGAAAACGAGGACGTCGCCCTCCGCTGCGCGCGCGGCGCGATTCGCTCCCGCTGCGCCCGCTTCCGCCTGTAACCATTCGAGGTGCGGATAATCCGCGGGCCGGAGCCGGGCCGTTTCCTCGCAGTCCGCAGCCAGAATGGTGACGCGCGGCGCCGGCACCGGCATTTCGTAGATGATTCGATGCGATTCTTCGTTTTCCGGACACGCCTCGGCGCGCGCCGCGATGCCACGGGCCTGCAAATGACTGTTCAGAGCCCGCCGCGCGGCGTGGCGCGCCTGCGGTTTCGCGTCGGGCTGATCGGCCAGGCTGCCCGTCACCATCCGCCAGTGGTAGAGGATGCGCGGAATGTGGCGAATCTGTTTCGCCTGCAACTGCTGACTGCAGCGGAGGGCGAGGTCGTAGTCCTGCGAGCCTTCGAATCCTTCGCGGAAGCCGCCGATTTCGCGCAGCAATTCCGTGCGATAAACGCCGAGATGATTCAGATAATTCTGCCCGAGGAAAAGCTCGGGGTTCCAATCCGGTTTGAAGAACGGATTGATATGCTGGCCAGATGAATCGACGAAATCTTCATCCGAATAAATGATGCCGGCGTCCGGGTGTTCAGCGTATTCGCGCGCAATTTCGGCGAGCGCGTTCGCAGTCAGGAGGTCGTCCTGGTCGAGCAACGCGCACCATTCTCCTGTTGCGAGCGCGAACGCGGAATTTGAACAGGCGGCGATGCCGCCGTTGGCTTCGCGAAAAACAATCCTGATTCGCGGATCACGCGCCGCGTTCTCGCGCAGAAACGGCCGCACTCGGTCGTCGGTCGAACGATCATCGGCCATGCACAGCTCCCACTCTCCGGAGGACTGCGCGCGGACCGATTCGATCGCTTCCGCGAGGAAATTGAGATCCGGATTGTAAACCGGCATCAGGACCGAGATGAGCGGGTTCATCGTTTCGTCCTCACCTGCTCGATCAGACGCGCGAAGTTCGTGCCCAGCTGATGGATGGAAAAATTTTCCGTGAACGTGCGACACGACTCCGCGCCGAGGTTGGCGACGAGGCCGGGCTCGTTCAGGCAGCGGGTCAGCGCCTGCGCGAGAGCGGCGCTATTTTCCGGCGGAACGATGAGCGCGTTTCTGCCGTCGGTTAGCCATTCCGAGATGCCGCCGACGTCGGTGCTGACGATGGCTTTACTCAGGCTCATCGCCTCCAGGATCGCGATCGGCATCGTCTCGTCGCGCGACGCGCAGACCAGGACGTCGGCCACACTTGTGGCGGCGAGGGCCGCGTCGTGTTCCAGCGCGCCGCTCAGCTCAACGTTAGGCAAAGCTGCCGCACGGCTCGAAAGGTCCGCGTGGAAATCCATTTCCAAGGCTCGCCCCGCCATCCGGAACGCGCCCCGCTGCCGCGCCTCCTCCGGGATTTGTGCGATGGCGTCGAGAAAAAGGTCCTGACCTTTGCGTCGTTCGTAGCTGCCGAGGAGAAGGAAATGGGTCTGCGTTTCCCCGGGCCGCTTTGCGTGTTCTGGCGCGGGCGGAATTCCATAGGGCACGACTTCGATCGCCCGATCGGTGGATGCCGCGTAAAGCTGCGCCGTCCGGCGGGTCGGCATCACGAGCAGATCGGCCAGTTCGAGCGCCGGTTGCATCCCGGGGTTGTGCGCCAGCAATTGCTCCGCCACCCGGCTCTCGTGGATGTACCAGATCACGGGAATGCCTTCCGCATTCGCGGCTTCCACCGCTGCCCACATCACCAGGGTGTTGGCGACAACGACGTCGAATTGCCGGCACAAAGCGCGCAGCTCCTCCATTTTCGGCGGCCCGGAAAGATCGACCACCGGGAAAATTTCCGCGCCCATCTTTGCGAGCGACCCGGAGATCGGCCCCGACTCCGCGGCGCCGGTTTTCGGAACCGCGGCGGCCACCGCGTAACCTCGCGCCTGGAGTGCGCGCACGACGTGCCAGAGTTGAATCGGAGCGCCACTCCAGGTTGTCTCATGGAAAAAGAACAGCACCCGGACGCGGGGGAGAATCCCGATGCGACGCAGGAATGAAAGGATCGGTGGCGACACGCGGTTGGCTCATCTTTGCTGGCGGCCAGAGCTGTGCAAGGCCTGATTCCGCCGCGCCCGAGCGCTGGCCGCTGTAGACGCCTCCCTCTGGGAGGCGCGGGTCTGCGTTTGGGTTTCGTCAATGTCGCCGACATCCGCGCTTCGCAGAGCGAAGCGTCTGCAACGACGGGCCGGAGCATGATTGAAGGAATGGTGGCGCCTTCATTTGGACTGGTAGTAGAGCAAGGTGCTCTTGTGCATGGTCGTTATTCGTTAGGGCAAAACCGGGTGTGCAATCAAAGCGGGAGCGCGTAAACTGACAGCTCGGTTTCCCATGAGCGAACACCTCCTCTTTTGCAGCGACATGGCGCGCCTCGATCCCACCGGCCAGCACGTGGCCCGGATCGAAGGCTGGTGCATTGCGACCACGCCCATTCGCGCTCTTGCCCTTGCTCCGCCCGATCTTGGCGGGGAAGAGGTGCCCTACGGTTTTGAGCGCGCCGATGTCGGCGCGGCCTACCCGACTTATCCACGCGGCGGCCGGAGCGGATTTCGTCTTACGACCGCCTCGCAGACGCTCCCCGTCGAGACGGAGCTTTGGGTGCACCTGGCGGAGGAATGGCATCGCGTTCCGGTTCGGCTCGCGACGCGCGACGTGCAACAGATCGAGCTCAACGACCAGACCCGGCAGGCGACCGGGCCGGAGTCGGACGAAGCGGAACAGCGTTTTGAGCGATCGTTAGGCAAAGGGCCCGGACTGACTCTGCGTCTCGACATCATCAACAAATGCAACCTGCGCTGCGTCATGTGTCACTTCAGCGACGACGCCATTTTCAAGCGCCCGACCCAACAGCTGTCGACCGATGAATTTCACCGCTTGTTCGACCAGATCGGGTCCTCCGTGCGCCAGGTCATGTTGTCCTGCGGAGACGAGCCGCTCATCTCGAAGCACCTGCCCGGGATTCTCGATTACCTCGTGCAGGAACATCCCCAGGTGGAGATCGAGTTCTGCACCAACGCCATGCTCCTGCGCGCGCCCATCCGCAACCGCATCATCGAAACCGGAGTGGCGCGATTGCTTTTCTCGATCGATGCGGTGAGCAAGGACCTGCTCGAAGGGATTCGGGTCGGGTGCCGTTACGAACAACTCGTCGGCAACATCATGGCCCTGCGCGATCTGAAGGAGCGTTGCGGGGTGCAGCGCCCGGCCTTTGTTTTTAATTTCGTGATGATGAACCGGAACATCCACGAAGCGCCGGCCTTCCTCCGCATGGCGCAGGCGCTCGGGGCGGAGTCGATCGATTTCCGGCACGTCGTCCCGATCGGAACTTATTTCGAGCCCGGCGAGCTGCTTTCCAATCATCCCGGGAAATATAATTTCTATCGTCCGCAAATTCTGGCGGAAGCCGCGCGTCTCGGGATTCCGATCTACCTTCCGCCCCCCTTCGCGGACGCGCCGCCGTGGGACGACGCGGCGCAGATGCCGCCGGTTCGCTGGGAAGATTTCGAGCACGTCGAGGCCGATCCTGCGGGCGATGTCGTGCCTAATCCTCCTCGCTCCCGCGACCATTCTTCCTGGGAGGGAACGGTGGCGGAGGAATTTGCGACCACTTTCTGCAATCGGCCGTTTTCGGAGATCATGGTGCGCGATCAGAACGAGGTCCTGCCGTGCCCATGGCACGAGAAGCCACTCGGGCTTTTAAGCGATGGCAAAACGCTGGCGGAGATCTTTCACGGCGAAGAATTTCAACGGCTCCGGCGCAACATGCTGACCCCGGAAGGCGACCCGGCCTGCGCGAATTGCCCGATCAAATCGCAGCACCTGCCGATCAGCGCCTAACGATCTAGAAAAGGCTGTAAACGAACGGGGCCAGAGCGGAGCCCTCGGTCAGGACAAGGATGAGCCCGATGAGCAGGAGAAGGATGAGAATCGGCGCGATCCACCATTTCTTGCGCGCGCGCAGGAAAGTGAAGAATTCACGGGCGATGGCAAATTTGCCGGTCATCGGAATTTAAAACTGCTTCTCGTAATCAATCTCGCGCACTGGCCGCTCCCGCCAATAGCTTTCTTCGCCGGTCCTGAAGCGGAGTTCGACGCTGCGTTTGCCAAAAAGACGCTGCAAGAGGCCGACCGGAGTCACCACCAAAAAGAAAAAAATCGTCAGGATGACGGGCGTCATGATCGCCCCGAGCACGATCGAAAAACTCAGCCAGACACGGTGAAACGGTCCGAGCCAGGCCGGGGCGATGCCGGCCGCGAGGATAAAAGCGAACGCGATTGCGCCCCAGATCGGCGCCGTCGCGCGACCGCGGAAGGCGAGCAGCAGAGTGATGAGGAGCAGGACGCCGCCGATCGTGAATCCGAACTTGCGCAGTGCGCCGCGGGAGCGATCGAGCTTGCGGTATTCCGCGTTAATCCAGGTGAGAGGCGAGAAGCTCATCGGCGGGCGAGATGGCGAGTTTCGGTTGGGCGGCTTTGGCGACGAGGAAATTTTCCAGCACGAGATAATCCATCCCGGTCCGCATGAAACAGCGATAGGCATCCTCCGGCGTGCAGACCGGCGGCTCGCCGCGAACGTTGAAAGAGGTGTTCACCAGAACGGCGCAGCCGGTTTGCCGTTCAAACTCCGTCAGCAACTGATGAAAGCGGGGATTCTCCTCCGCGGAAACGGTCTGGACGCGTGCGGAGTAATCCACATGAGTGACGGCGGGAATGGTGGAACGCGGCGCCTTCAGCCGCTCGAGGAAATCCGCACTCGCGGCCGATTGCTTCTCGTCTTTGCGCAGGGTCGATTTCACGCCAGCGACGAGGAGCATGTAGGGGCTCTCTTCTTCCAACTCGAAATAATCGGAGACTCGCTCGCGCAATACCGACGGCGCAAAAGGGCGAAAGCTCTCCCGGAATTTGATTTTCAGGTTGAGCGTTTCCTGCATGGTCGCGATCCGCGGGTCGGCCAGGATCGAGCGGTTGCCGAGGGCGCGCGGGCCGAATTCCATCCGTCCCTGATACCAGCCGACGACGTGGCCTTGCGCGAGAAGACGCGCCACCTGGTCGAAGAGTTCGTCGTTAGGCAATTCCGTCGCCGCGATTTTTTTTGCGCGCAGGAATTCGCCGGCGTCGTAATCGGGGCCAAGGAAGGAGCCATGTTGCCGGTCGGCGCCCGTGATTAAAATTTCGCGCGGCTTGTTTTCAAACTGATGCCAGGCGAGGAGCGCGGCCCCAAGCGCGCCGCCGGCATCCCCGGCCGCCGGTTGAATCCAGATTTTCTCGAACGGCCCTTCGCGCAGAATCCGCCCGTTGCTCACGCAATTGAGCGCGACGCCGCCCGCGAGACAGAGATTGGAGGATTTCGTGAGCGCGTGAGCGTGGCGCGCCATGCGCATCATTGCCTCCTCGACCACGGCCTGGAGCGACCGCGCCACGTCCATGTGGCGCTGGGTCAGGGCCATCTCCGGCTGCCGGCGCGGGCCTTCGAAAAGGGCGGCGAAGCGCCGGTTCGTCATCGTTAGGCCAGCGAGGAAATTAAAATACTTCAGGTTCAACCGGAGCGAGCCATCGGGCTTGAGATCGATCAGCTCGGCGAGAATGAGATCGCGAAAACGCGGCTCACCGTAGGGGGCGAGGCCCATCACTTTGTATTCGCCGGAATTAACTCGAAACCCGAGGTAATATGTGAAGGCGGAGTAGAGCAGGCCGAGCGAATGCGGGAAGCGCAATTCGCGCAGGAGCTCGATCCGATTGCCGACGCCGTGACCGATGCTGCTGGTAGTCCATTCGCCCACGCCATCGATCGTGAGAACAGCGGCCTCTTCGAAAGGCGAGGGGAAAAAAGCGGAGGCGGCGTGCGACTCGTGGTGTTCGGGAAAGACAATTTTCCCCTCATAATCGAGCTCGCGCCGGATGATTTCCTTGAGCCAGATCTTTTGTTTGATCCAGGTGGGCGCGGCCTTGAGAAAGGGTCGCAGGCCGCGCGGGGCAAGCGCGAGCGAGGTGGAGAGGATGCGATCGAACTTGGCGAACGGCTTTTCGTAGAACGCCACCAGGTCCAGTTCGCTCCCGCTCGTTAGTCCCGCGGCCTGCAGGCAATAGGCGATGGCCTGCTTGGGAAAATCGGAGTCGTGCTTGATCCGGCTAAAGCGTTCCTCCTGGGCGGCGGCGAGGATTTCGCCGTCGCGCACGAGACAGGCGGCGCTGTCGTGATAAAAGGAGGAGATGCCGAGAATGTTCATGCCGCGTCCGAGCGTGGTTCCACCTCGTGCCGGGTTCAAGCGACGAATCGCCACAGCATGAAGCAGCTCTTGAACTGGGCGCTGCTGATTGCGCTCCTCCTCATCTTTCAGGAAGCGATCGTGCGCGCGGTTTTTCCTTTGCCGGAAGTGACGAATTTTAACCGGGTCAATTATGCGGCGTTTGCGCGCGAAGGCGCCTCTTCGTTTCTGGCCAAGCGGCAGCCCGCGATGAACGCCTCCTTTCGTTGGAACTCAACCCCGGACCACGCCAGTTTCGTTAGTCATCTCAACCTCTACGGTTTTCGCGACCGGCAGTGGAACATTGCGCCGCCAGGTGGAGCGGAGCGGGTCATGTTTGTCGGCGACAGCATGGTGGAGGGATTCATGGCGACGGATGACCAGACGATCGCGCGTGGATACGAAGAGGCGGCGCAGCATTCCGAGGCGATGAATTGTGGGATTGGCGGTAACGGAATTCCGGAATACCTCGCGCTGATTCACGACGCCGTTCCGCTCTTCCGCCCCCGCCGGTTGATCGTGATTTTGTATGCGAACGACTTGCCGGTGACCGACCCTTTGCCCGAGGACAAAACTTTTCTTCCGCGACGTTTGAGCTGGTGGACGCCGAGGCTGGTCCAGGTATTCGCCCGAGCGGCGCGGCACGAGCCGGTCCCGCGGCGTTGGCATTCGCCGCCGGTTCTTTTCGTGCCGGTGGTTCCCGATCCGTTGAATCCATGGTCGAATCCGCCGCCGGAATTTCCCCGGGTCGATCCCGCGATCGCGGAGGCGATGCGCAAAGGCGACTTTAACCCGTTCGTGGTCGACGTCCTGAACAAGGCTGCCACGGCGTTGCGCGAGCCGATCCAGCTGAGTGACACCCTCCGCCAACTGAATGTCTTCGCGCGCGCGGAAGGGACGGAACTGCGCGTTGTCTATCTGCCGTTTTCGACCCAGGTGTCGGATTACTACGTTCCCTTCCAGCAAAAATATGCGACGCACCACGAGGTCGATTCCCTGCGCGCTCCGGCTTTTCAGATTCATCAGGAATCGCTGCGGCGTAGTTGCGCGGAATTGACGATCCCGTTTCTCGATCTCACCCCGCTGCTGCGCCGTGCTGAAGAAAGCGGCGAGCATCTTTACTGGGATTTTGACGAGCACATGCTCGGGCCCACTTACCAGAGAGTGGGGGCGACAGTTTCCCGCTGGGTCGCCACCGGCAGCGAACCGGATCGACTGGAATGAACTTCGGCCGGGATAGGATAGCTTGGGCGCGACCGTAACGATTCACGATGCACCAACACTCGTTAGACCTGATGGCGGATTTTCGGCGCAAGTATCTCGACGCGCGGAAAAGCGAAGCGCTCACGATCCTCGATCTCGGGAGCCAGGATTTTAACGGTTCCTATCGCGAAGTGCTGGCCAATCCCAGTTGGCGTTACATCGGAGTCGACCTGACCCCGGGGCCAAACGTCGACGTTGTTTTGCAGGACGCTTATCACTGGCGCGAATTGAAAAGCGGGAGCGCGGACGTGCTCGTCTCCGGGCAAACCTTCGAGCACACCGAGTTTTTCTGGGACACGATGAGCGAGATCGCGCGCGTCCTGAAGCCGGGCGGAGTCTGCTGCATCATCGCGCCCTCCTCCGGGCCGCAGCATCGTTACCCGCGCGATTGCTGGCGGATTTTTCCCGATGGCTTCGCTGCCGTCGCGCGCTACGCGCACCTCGAAGTGCTCGACGCGCAGACGCAATGGGAGGACCTGCCGGAATACGACAACGAGAATAACAAATGGCATGACTCCGTCCTGATCGCGCGCAAACCGAAGCTGCCGCGCCGGCTCCGCCTCCAGCTCGCATTTTTCTCGTGGCTGAAGCGGCGCTTCCAACCCGGGCCCGGCCCGGCGGACACGATCGTGGAAGTCTTTCCCATGTTAGGCGGCGAGCTGCGCGAAGCGGATTCGCTCTATCTGCGTTTTGCGCCTAACGAATGGCGGGACGTCATCTTCCGTTTGCCGCCCGGCGCGGCCGGCGCGCCGTTGCGGATCGACTTCATCAGCCCTTTCCCGGTCGTCGACGTCGGCCGGCTCTGCCTCAAGGTCTCGGGAAACACGCTCTATGATGCGGCGGCGGACAGAAGCTTTGGCGGGATCCGGTTGGGGGGCGACGCCGAGCGCCTGCCGACGGAAAAATTCTTCCGGGTCAAGATTACCGGGATCGATCCGCAGCTTTGGCTTCCGATGGTCCAGGTTCCGCCGGGCGCGGAGGTCGAAGTGCATTTGCGCCTGCGGGCGCACGCGCCGCATCGGCTCGAAACGGATTCGAAATAATGGGAGTCGAGCCGGTGGCGGTGGGGCGAGGAGCGGATCGGAAGCTTCATCTGCGCCGGATCGATGTTCTGCGCGGCCTCGCGATTCTGGCGGTCGTGCTGCTGCATTGGTTCGGCGCGACTTTTGGCGTCGATCATCTGCAGTGGAAAGGGCTGGTGCGCGATTTTGGTTCCGCGCCGAGCCGCTCTTTCTGGTTTTTTTACCCGCTTAGCTTCGGCTGGATGGGCGTTTCGCTTTTCTTTCTCATCAGCGGGTTCTGCATTCACGCTTCCGCGCTGCAGGCGGGCGAGCTGCGAGTCGGAAGATTTTTTTGGCGCCGTTTCTGGCGAATTTGTCCGCCATATTTTGTTTGGCTGGCTTTCTTCGCCTGGCGCGACGGGCTCAGCTTCGCTACCGCGGAAGGCCGCGCCCAAATTCTCTCGCACGTTTTCCTTTTCTATAATTTCAATCCCGCCTGGATTTTCGCGATCAGCGGCGCGTTTTGGAGTCTGGCGGTCGAAGCGCAGCTTTATCTGCTCTATCCCATTCTCTGGTGGATGCGACGGCGCTGGACGATGCGCGGTGCGCTTCTCGCCACCCTCGCGCTCAGTCTGTTCACGCGGCTCGTGGCCGCAGTCTTTTTTACCGATTGGAGCAAGGATTTTTCGGGAACCGTTTGGACGTTTCCCACCATGCTTTGGTTCGACTGGACGTTAGGCGCATACCTCGCCGAGGAATTCCTCGCCGGCCGTCGCGCTTTTTCGCGCTCGGTCTTGCTTCGCCCCGCCGCGGTGCTGGTTCTAGTCTGCTCGACGTTCTGGAAACCGGGCGACGCGCTCGCGTTTTCGCTTTCGTCCTGCGCCCTGGTCTTGCTCGTCGAATCCTATCTCTGGCGCGAAGAGGCGGAGACCATTTGGGAGCGCCTGCTGGTGCCGTTAGGCTTGTGCAGTTATTCGCTTTATCTCCTGCATTATCCCTTTATCCCGGACCTGCTCCATCGCATCCCGCTGGCGCAGGGAATGGCCGAGCCGTGGCACGCGATCGCGGTCTTCCCGATCGCTTTTGCGCTGCTTTTTGCGGCGGCCTACGTCAGTTATCTGCTGGTGGAGCGCGGGAGCAATCGGCTCGGACGAATGCTGTGGCCGTCGACTGGGAAACGGACTTGGGCCAGTCACGCGGCGCCCTAAAGCCGCGTTCTCATTCTCAGCTTGCGTATGCAGAGCGGCACCTGAAGTTGCTCGGCTATGTCCGCTCCTGAGACAGCACGCCGCTCCCTTGCGCTCTCGGCCTCGGAGGAACCGCGCTTCTGGTGGCACCGCCTGCCGCGGAGCAATTATATCCCGCCGATTTTCGCCAGCTTGACCGATGCGGAATGGCAACTGATGCAGGATTGGTTTGACGAAACGACGCGCCAGAATTTGATCGGCGAATGCGTCGTCCCGATCATGTCGTTCTTGCACGGACTGGTGATGGGGAGCGGCATCCAACGCATCGTGCAGCTCGGGACCCACGCGGGCTATTCCTCTTTGCTCCTCGGCTTTTATCTGCGCCAAATGCACGCGCAGCATGGCCTGTTTACATTTGAAATCGACGAGCCGCTTTGCTCCTTCGCACGGACTTGGCTGGCGCGTGCCGGTCTCGATGCCATCGTGAATGTGGAGCTGCGCAGTTCGCTAGATCCGTCTTCACCAGCTCGCGCGCGCGCGTATCTCGGCGGGGCGCCCGAGCTGGTTTTCCTTGATAGCTCGCATGAATACCGGCAAACCCTCGACGAAATCAATGCGTGGTACCCGGAGTTGGCCCCGGGCGGGATGATCGTGTTGCACGACACGAGCGAATTTGCCGCCAGCTTTGACATCACCGGGCAGGGCGGTGTCCGCCGCGCCTTGCGGAAATGGCGGGAAGGGCATCCGGGAATCGAAGTGATTTCCCTCAATCACAATGTGTCGGCGATGGAAACGCCGGGAATGGTTTACCAGGATTTCTGCGGGGTCGGTTTAATCCAGAAACCGGTCTAACGAGCGAAGGACTGCCCGGACTACGCGGCAGGAGTTTCGCCGTTGGTCGCGTCCGTTTCCGCTTCAAGGCTAACGCTGCCCTTGTCGGATTTGTCGTCGCTCTCGTCGGGAACGCGGCCAGGCGCGGCGGCTTCGCGGAGCGGCCGGGAAAGATCATTTTTTACCCGGTCGAGGATGCCGTTAACGAAGCGCCCCGAGTCCGGGCCGCCAAATTCTTTCGCCAGTTCGATCGCTTCGTTGATCGAGACGACGGGTGGAATGTCGTCCCGGTAAAACATTTCAAAAATTCCGAGCCGCAACACATTGCGATCGACCGCGGAGATGCGGCGGAATTCATAATTCTCGCAATAGCGGGTGATGCGTTCGTCGATCTCGGGCAGATGCGCCAGCATCCCTTCGATCAGGGGCTGGGCAAAAAGCTGCACCTTGTTTTTCGCCGGACATAACTCCCAGAACTCGGCAATGGTTTCCGGACCTTCGCCGCCGTGCAGGTCGCGCCAGAAATGATATTGAAGCGCGGCTCGGCGCGCGGCGTGACGTTTGCCCATGCTATTTGCGCAGTTCGGCCAGGAGGTTGGCGATTTCGAAGGCGGCGCGCGCGGCTTCGGTGCCGCGATTGATTTCGTTTTCCAGGCAGCGTTTCTGGGCCTGCTCTTCGTTTTTCAAACTCAGGACGGCATTAATCACCGGGATGCCGTGCTCGAGCGCGACTTGCTGCAAGGCGTGGGTGACGGATTGGGCGAGATGCTCGGCGTGCGGCGTTTCGCCCTGCAGAATCGCGCCCAGGGCCACGATCGCATCCGCATGTTTCTGCCGGGCCACTTCCTGGACGACGATCGGGATTTCAAACGCGCCGGGCACGAGATGGAGCGCGATGCTGGCGACGGGCGAGAGCGCGCGCAGCTCGTCGGTGCACTGCGTCACCAGCCCCTCGACATACTTCGCGTTGAACTGGCTCGCGACGAGCACGAACCCGCGCTTCACGTTCATGACCCGCGGTCTTGGCGGAACGAATTTCGACATCTGCGGTCCGGTCCAGTTAGAGCAGGTGCCCCATCTTCACCCGTTTCGTTTCAAGATATTTGGCGTTATGCGGATTGGGTTCGCTCCGGATCGGCACCTGTTCCACCATCTGAATTCCATAGCCCTCGAGGCCGACCACTTTCTTGGGATTATTGGTCAGGAAACGGAATTTGCGCACGCCGAGATCATGCAGAATCTGCGCGCCGATGCCGTAGTCCCGCAGGTCGCCGGCGAAGCCGAGCTTGGCGTTGGCCTCCACCGTATCGAGACCTTCCTCCTGCAATTTGTAGGCGTGAATTTTCGCCGCCAGCCCGATGCCGCGCCCTTCCTGGCGCATATAAACCAGAACCCCGCCTGACGCGCTGATCTGGCTGAGCGCGGCGTGCAACTGATTACCACAATCGCAGCGCCGCGAACCAAAAACGTCGCCCGTTAGGCACTCGCTGTGCACTCGGACGAGCGTCGGTTTGGACTTGGAGATTTTACCTTTCACGAGCGCGAGGTGATGGGCGTTGTCGACCGTGGAGCGATACATGTGGAGCTCGAAATCGCCATAATCGGTCGGCAATTTCACCACCTGTTCGCGCACGATCAGCTTTTCACGCAGTCGCCGGTAGGCGATGAGCGCCTGGATGGTGCAGATGCGCAGCTTGTGCTTTTTCTTGAACTGCATCAGCTCCGGGAGCCGCGCCATTGTGCCGTCGTCGTGCAGGATTTCGCAGAGCACACCGGCAGGCTGTAAACCAGCCATCCGCGCCAGGTCGACCGCCGCTTCGGTATGCCCGGCCCGGCGGAGGACGCCGCCTTCCTTGGCCCGCAGAGGGAAGATGTGACCCGGCTGAACGAGATCGTTAGGCCCGGCTTTCGGTCGCGCCAGGGTCCGAATGGTTGCGGCCCGGTCGTGCGCGCTGATTCCGGTCGTCACGCCCTTGGCCGCATCGACCGAGACGGTGAAATCGGTCCGGTACATTTCCCGGTTCTGCGCCACCATGCGCTGCAAGCCGAGCTTGTCGGCGCGCTCGGCCACGATCGGCACGCAGATCAGGCCGCGGCCGTGCATGGTCATGAAATTGATCGTGGCCGGGGTCGCTTTCTCCGCCGCCATGATCAGGTCGCCCTCGTTCTCGCGGTCGGCATCGTCGGTTACGATGACAATTTTCCCTGCCGCCACGTCGCGCAGGACATCGTCAATCGTGTCGAACTGAAAGGCTTCCGGTGCCTGGATAATCACGCCGTTACCATTGCCGTCGCGCCCGTCCTCGGCAACGTGAATTCACTTTGCGCTCGTGCCGACGATCGCTTCCGGCCGGTAAAGATCGCGATTGCTCCCTTGGAACTCGGCTTTCAGCCGAACCTGAAAATGCGCGAGATCGACCAGATCCCAGCGCGTAAATTGCCAGCGGCCATCCGCCCGCGGCGCGTGCTCAAAGCCGGCCACGAGATGAACGGCGTCATCCAGGACTTTGTTTGTCGCCTTCTTCGGCTCGAAATAAAAAGTGCGGAAACTGCTCTCTCGACTGCCGGCCGCATAAAGTTTCGGGTCGAGATAATAGACGCGCTTTGTTTCCTGGTCGACGACGCGGAGGTCGGGATAACCTGAGCGCTGGGCATGGCCCGCGGCGGTGCGCGGGAAATCGCAACTCAAGCCGGGCGCGGCGTCGAGCAGTTTGCGCATGAGGTCTTCGAAATGGCTGCTCGCCTCGTTGATCCGGGAGACGCCTTGGATCGCGCTCGTCGGTTGATTCAGTTGCCTAACGACTTGGTCGAGGGCGTGGCCGATCTCTTTCAGGACCCGCTGATCGGTCGGATTCTTTGGATCAATCGCCAGGACCTTCTTGCCGGTCGTGTCCTCGATCACTTTCGCGAACGGAAGCGCGCGCAGTTGCTCATCCTCTTGCAGCAGCCAGGGAATGATCGCATCAACCGGCTCGGGTGAAGCGGCCTTTGGCGGCGTCTGGGCCAGGATTGCGCCGGCGCACAAGGTGGCGGCTGAGATCGCAAACGACGGCCTCATTCGAGCGATTGAATTTGCCCGAATGCCTCAGCGCAAGACCAAAGCGCGTTCGGGACCTGGTAGGGCGAGACTCCGTCGAGCCTG
>JBBPZS010000043.1:0-9271 GCA_038198605.1 Chthoniobacterales bacterium
CGAAATCGCCCGGTTGCACGGAATGCGCCCGTCCCGCGTTGAAAGCCAGCCGGACCATTCCCGGCTCGTGCGAGATCATGCCGGCTTCCTCCCGCGGGCTGCTCCGGGGCGCACGCTCGCTGCCTTCGCGCCGTCCGTGCGATGGCCTCTCGCCTTCGTATTCCTCGCGACTCCGTTCCCGCCGCCGGCGCGCGCCTGGATCAGGCGGACGATGGTGGTCCGGGCGCGGTCGATCTTCCGGGATGGCCTGGCCGGCGCGCGGTTTGTCCTCGCCTAACAAATGAATCAGGGCCGAGGCGATGTCGGTTGGCGAATGCCCCTGCTCGAGCAGCCGGTCGAGCAATTCATCATGGCGTTTGTAATCGCCCTTTGCCAGCGTCTCGCGCAGCGCTTCGGCGAATGCCGTCGCGCGCCGGCCTTCCACCTCTTCCGCGGAAGGAATCTTCGCCCGCCGAATGCGGCTCTTGGTAAAGCGCTGGATGTTCTCCAACCGATAGATCTCACGCCCGGCCACGAACGTCACCGCCTTGCCCCCTTTCCCGGCGCGACCCGTCCGGCCGATGCGGTGGACGTAATCCTCGCCGTCGTGCGGCAGGTCGTAGTTGAAGACGACCTCGATGTCGTCCACGTCCAGGCCGCGCGCCGCCACGTCGGTCGCGACCAGGATTTCGATCGCGCGTTTGCGAAATTTTCCCATGACCCGCTCGCGCATCGCCTGCGTCATGTCGCCGTGCAGTTTGTCCGCGTTGTATCCGCGCGCGCTCAGGTGCTCGGTCAGGTCGTCAACCATCATCTTGGTCGCGCAAAAAATAATCGCGAGCTTGATGTCCTCGAGGTCGATCAGGCGGCAGAGCACTTCCAGCTTCGAGCGCCGATCGACTTCGTAATAAATCTGCTCGATCGCCGGCACGGTCAGTGCCTCGTCTTTCATCCGCACATTGACCGGGTTGCGAGTGAAAGTTTTGATCAGCTCTGCGATCGGGCGCGGGATGGTGGCGGAAAAGAAAACCGTCTGCCGCTCGTCCGGCACGCCCCGCAGAATGGTCTTGATGTCCTCGACAAATCCCATGTCGAGCATGCGATCGGCTTCATCCAGGACGACCATTTTGATCTGGTCGAGCCGGAGACTTTTGCGCTCGAGATGATCCATCACCCGGCCGGGTGTGCCGATGATGATCTGCGCCCCGGCGCTCAACCCGCGGAATTGCCGCTCGTAGGATTGCCCGCCGTAGATCGGCAACTCGCGCACGCCGCGCTTGAAAAAAGCCAGCTTCGCAATCTCTTCCGCGACCTGCACCGCCAATTCCCGCGTCGGGCAAAGCACGAGCACTTGCGGCGCGCGCAGATTCGGGTCGACCAGTTGAATCGCGGGAATGCCGAAGGCCGCGGTCTTGCCGGAACCGGTCTGCGATTGCCCGACCACATCCGCCCCCTCGAGCAGGACCGGGATGGCGGCCGATTGAATGGGCGAAGCTTCCTCGAACCCCATCCGCTCGATCGCTTTCAAAATTTCCGGAGCGAGACCGAGCTCGGCAAACAACTTCTTCTCCATCTGGCACTAGACCATGATTGCGTATCTTTCCGAACGATGAATGTCGCAGGCCGTCCGTATCGCACCATCTGGTTGAAGCCGGATGACGAACGCGTCGTGCAATTGATCGACCAGCGCGCGCTACCGCATCGGTTCGTGATCGAGGATGTCACCACCGTTGAGCAGATGGCGGTGGCGATTCGCGAAATGCACGTGCGCGGGGCGGGGTTGATCGGCGCCGCCGCCGGTTACGGGATGTATCTCGCCATGCGGGCAGGGATGGAGCCGGTCGCGGCGGCTGAAATGTTACGCGCCACCCGGCCGACGGCAGTCAACCTCGCCTGGTCGGTCGAGCGACAGCTGGACCGAATCGCGAACGGCGCGACCGCAGCGGAGAAAATCGAACTTGCCCGCCAAACCGCGGTAGCGATCGCAAACGAAGATGCGGAACATTGCCGGCAGATCGGCCAGCACGGCCTGAATTTGATCGCGCAGATCGCGCGGCAAAAAAGCGGGCGCCCAGTCAACGTTCTCACCCATTGCAACGCCGGCTGGCTGGCCTTTGTCGACCACGGCTCAGCCACCGCGCCGATTTATGCCGCGCACGATTCCGGAATCTCCATCCACGTCTGGGTCGATGAGACGCGCCCGCGCAATCAGGGCGCCAAACTGACGGCGTGGGAATTGGGCGAACACGGCGTGGCGCATACCGTCATCGCGGATAACGCCGGCGGTCATCTCATGCAGCGCGGTGAAGTGGATCTCGTCCTGGTCGGGACGGATCGGACCACCTACACCGGCGACGTCGCAAACAAGATCGGCACTTACCTGAAGGCGCTTGCCGCGCAGGACAACGGCGTGCCGTTTTACGTTGCCCTGCCGTCCTCGTCCTTCGACTGGAAGATGCGCGACGGTATCACCGAGATTCCGATCGAGGAACGCGGGGCAGACGAGGTGCGGCATGCCGAGGGCTGGGCCGAAGACCGCGTGGTGGAAGTGCGGCTCACTCCAGAGTCGAGCCCGGCGGCCAACTACGGGTTCGACGTCACCCCGCGGCGCCTGATCAGCGGACTCATCACCGAGCGCGGCATCTGCCAGCCTAACGAACAAAGCATTCTCGCACTCTTTCCCGAGCACGCTCCATGAACGAGATGGGCGCGGTCAAGTTCCACTACGAATCGGACGGCCAAGAGCTGCCGCCCTTTCCCGGCTTCGCGGACCTGAATGCGGCCCGGGAGGAATTGCGTGGGCGAGGTCTGCTCGGAGTGGATGAGGCCGGCATCGGTTTCGGTAACGTCAGCCTGCGCGACGGAGAGACGGATTCTTTTTACATCACCGGTTCCGGCACTGGAGGAATGCCGCAGTTGGTGCTGCAGAATTACGCGAAGGTGATTGCGTGGGATTTCGAACGCAATTGGCTGCGGAGCGAAGGGCAGGCCATTCCCTCCGCGGAATCGCTCACTCATGCGGCCGTCTATTCGATCGACCCCGGGGTGCGCGTCGTCTTGCACGGTCACGACCGCTCGCGCTGGCAGGCTCTGCTGGAGCGCCGTGATGCCACCCGTCCCGATGTCCCTTACGGCACGCCTGAGATGGCCCGCGAAGTGCAGCGACTTTTTCGAGACACCGATGTGCGGGCGCAGAATATTTTCGCCATGTCCGGACACGTAGAGGGGATTGTCGCCTTCGGCCGGGATTTCGGCGAGGCGCTGGCGGCGCTAACCATCTCGGGGATATAAATGCCCCTTGGCGTTCCTCTGAACGCCAAGCCTCCGGCCAGCTTTTCGTTCGCAATCGAGGGGTCCGATTCTAAAGTTTGGGCTCGCATGAGCCGTGTCCGCCTTCTTTCCGACACTCTCGCCAGCCAGGTGGCGGCGGGAGAGGTAATCGAACGCCCCGCGTCGGTCGTAAAGGAACTGGTCGAGAACAGCATCGACGCCCAGGCGCAATCGATCGAGGTCATGATCAAGCGTGGCGGCATTTCGCTCATCCGGGTGACCGATGATGGCGTCGGGATGGACCGGGACGATGCGCTTCTTTGCCTGGAACGTCACGCCACGAGCAAAATCCGGACGGCAGCCGATCTCGCGACCGTGGCCACGCTCGGCTTCCGCGGGGAAGCGCTTCCGAGCATCGCCAGCGTGGCGCGTTTTCGCCTAACGACCCGGGAAAAAGAAGCGGTCGCGGGCACCGAGGTGCTTGTCTCCGGCGGAAAAATCGAGACCGTGCGCGACGGCGGGGAAGCGCCCGGGACGCAGGTCGAGGTCCGCTCGCTTTTCTATAATCTGCCGGCGCGGCGGAAGTTTCTGCGTTCCGAAAACACTGAGACGCGCAACATCGAGCACCAACTCAACCTCCAGGCGATCGGGCATCCGGAGATCGCGTTTACCCTCGTGCGCGATGAACGAGTCGTCTTCCAATTGCCCGCGACAAAAACGCTGCGCGATCGGATCCGCGATCTCATGGGCAGCGAGCTGGTGGCGCGCCTGCTCGAGGTGGAACCGGGGAAAGGGAGGTTGCGGGTGAGCGGGTTCATCGGGCAGGCGGGTGTGAGTCGAGCCTCCCGATCGCAGCAATTTGTTTTCGTGAATGGGCGGGCGATCGAAAGCCCGGTCATCGGCGCGGCCTTGAAGGAGGGCTATCACACCGCGCTCATGAAAGGGCAATTCCCGGTCACGTTTCTTTTCGTCGAACTCGATCCGGCGGAGGTGGACGTAAATGTGCATCCGGCGAAACGCGAAGTGCGCTTTCGCGATCCGGCCGGGGTGCGGGAAGCGGTCGTGGCCGCGATCCGGCGAACGCTGGAAAGTGATCGAAGCAGCTGGCAAGAACAATTTCGGGCCCCGGTCCTGCCCGAAGCTCCATTCGTTAGACCGGAGCCGGTGGCGATGCCGGTGGATGATTCCCAGCCGACCTTCCCGCAGACGGCCAGCGCGCCGGCGGTGACGGATGAGCGTTTTCCGCCTAACGAGGAGCGGCGGCCGCTGCCGCAACATCAGTTCCGCCTCCTTGGCATCCTGAACAAACTCTACGTCCTGATGGAAAACGCGGAGGGCCTCGTCCTGGTCGACCAACACGCCGCGCATGAGCGAATCCTTTTCGAGGAGCTGCGCCGCCGGATGGAAGAACAAGGCGTGCCTTCGCAGCGCCTGCTCCTGCCGCAGGTGATTGAGCTCGCGCCGCGCGACGCGGAGTGGATTGAGCGCAATCTCGCGACCCTGCAAAAAATGGGCTTGGGAGTGGAGGAGTTTGGCCGGCACACCTTCAAGCTGGAAAGCCTGCCGCCCTTTCTCAGCGGGGTGGAGCCGGGCCGGCTTTTGCAGGACGTGATCGACAGCTTGAAATCAGCCAGCAACAGCAGTTCCCCGCTGCGACTGGGCGAAGACATGATCGCGAAAACGGTTTGTCGTCACGCGGTCAAGGCGAACGACCTGCTCCGCGCTCCGGAGGTGGAAAAGTTGATCCGCGACCTGCTCGAGTGCGAACTGCCCTACTGCTGCCCGCACGGCCGGCCGACCATGATCCAGATTTCGTTAGGCGAGCTGGAGAAAAAGTTCGGCCGCAAAGTCTAGCGGCGGGTGCGTTCAGTGTAGCCGGGGACGCTGTCCCCGGCTACAATGAACGCTAGCGTTTCCAGTGCTTCGCGATCAGGGCTTTGATCGCCGGAGTTTGCAGCCGGTAATTTTCCTCTTCCCGGCTGGGCAATTCGGGGAACCATTTCCACCAATACATCCCGGCGATCGCCGGGCAGTGCTCCGGCAAATCGAGCGCGACCTCGATGCAGCGCTGCTGGATCTCGTCCGCGTGTTCGCCGCCCATTTTGAAGGCCCACGGCTCGGCCGCGGCCCGCGCGCTGACGTTGTAGCCGATCTCGACGAAAAGAAATTTCTTGTCGCCATGCGCTTTCGAGTACGCGTTCAGCTCGGCACATTTTTTTTGCCAGGCGGTCGCGATCTCCGCCGCACGCGGGTTCTCGCTTTTCGTTAGGGGAAAATAAGCGAGCGCGCCGATGTAATCGAGCGCATCCCAGAACGTCACCTCCTGAAAACTGTCCCAGTTCCCGCCATAGGTCAGCTTGCCGTGGTAGACTTCGCGCACGGCGGCGATGACCTTCCGCCAGCGAGCGTCAAACTTCTGCGCGTAGGTGAACTCGAGCCCGACGCAAAAGGTCGCCGCCCCGTGCGCTTCCGCGATTTTCGCCATCTGCACGATCCAGGTCCGGTAATCGCCAAAGAAGCGATCCCATTCCTCCTCCGTCTGAAAATTGATTTCGCCGCGCCAGAGGAACTTCGTTCCCCAATAGGCGATGTGCGGAATGAGCATGACCGAGAGTCCGCGTTCGCGCGCCCAGTCGAGCGGGACGGAGATGTGGCGGAAATCATCGTCTGTGCGAAAGCGAACGTGACCGTCGTTTTGAATCTGCGCGTAAGGATGAATCGCGACGCTGTTCACGCCTAACGACTTCAGTTCGTCGAGCGTTTTGGCCATCGCCGGGGTGGCCCATTCCCAACCAGAAGTCTGGCAGGAAACCGTCATTCCCTTAATGAAGGAGGGCGCCGATTCCTGCGCGCTAATCCTTGACCCAGCCAGGACAACGAGGCCCAGAAAGAGCCAGCTGCCCTTAGGAACGTCGCGTAAAAAGCCCATCTTTGAGGAGATAATAAACGAAAAGGCTATTGTAGCGAAGATAGCGGGTGAGCAACCGTCCCGGCTCGGAAGCGGCGCGGAAGAGCCAGGTCAGGCCGACTCGCTGCATCCAGCCCGGAGCATCGGGCTTGAGCCCGGCATTCACGTCGAAGGCAAAGCCGACCGCGAAAAGAACGCCGCGGTTGAAAGCGGATTTGTGGCGGTGAATCCATTCTTGTTGCTTCGGGGTGCCGAGCCCGATCCAGATAAAGTCCGGCGCACAGCGGTTGATTTCGGCCACGATTTCCGGTTCTTCGTCAGGCGAAAAATAGCCGTGATGCGCGCCCACGATCTGGACACCGCCAAATCTTTCCCGCAATGCCGCCACGCACTCCTCCGATCCGCCTAACAAATAGTGGGTCCAAGGCGCCGGACTTTGTTCGAGCGCGCGGCACATGAAAGTGGGACCGTAAACCCGGTCGCGCAGGCCGGCCCCGCGCGCGTTCAGACACCAGATCAAAGGCATGCCGTCGGGGACAAAGTGATCGAACCGGCTCGTGATTTCGCGGAAATGCCGATCCTGCCGGCGCAGCGTGACGATGTGGGTGTTGGTGAAATCGATCGCGTGCGTGCCGTCGCGACGGGCAAGCGAATGGGCGTACGCGATCAGTTCCTCATAGGTCGTCGCGAGGAGCGGCGTGCCGAGCAGGTCGAAGGTTCGGATCGGTTCGGTCACGTCGGCCAAGCCTATCTCCTCGAGTCAAAATGAAAAGGTAGTGCGCGACTTTCTCCAACCTGCTTGCGCCCGACCTGGTAAGATTGTTGAATCCAAGCGGGATGCAGGTCGCATCTCACTCGTAAAGCTATGAAATTCATTATCGGATATCTCCTCGTCGCCGTCGTCGCCATTGCCCTCTTGACGGAATTGCCTGCATCTCCACCGAAGGCAGCTGCTTCGCCCGCGGCCGCGCAGCCTGCCGCCAAAGCGGACTCGGCCATTTCGCCAAAAATACCGCTCCGCGATTTTTTCAAAAACCCGGTCAGTCGTGGATACGACCTGTCGCCGGACGGGACGATGCTCTCCTTTCTCCAACCGTGGGAGTCGCGCATGAACATCTTCGTGCGCCCGACCGCCGGCGGCGAAGCGAAGCGCGTTACGGGTGAAAAAGACCGCGACATCCGCAACTACGCCTGGAAAGGTAACAAGTTTTTCGTCTATGCGATGGACGATAAAGGCGACGAAAATTTCCACATCAAACGGGTCGACCTGAAGGGCGGCGAGGCCAAGGATCTGACGCCGTTTCCGAAAGTGCGGAGCGATATCATCGACGATCTGGCCGACATTTCCGAAACCGACATCCTGATCACGCTGAACAAGCGCAACCCCGAAGTCTTCGACGCTTTCCGGCTCAATGTCGCAAGCGGTGAAATGAAAATGGTCGCGGAAAACCCGGGCAAGGTGGATCGCTGGATCACCGACCATGCCGGCGTCATCCGCGCCGCGACCGAGACCGATGGCGTGAACGCCAGCCTGCTCACCCGGCCGGATGAGAAGACGCCATTCAAGAAAGTGCTCACGACCGACTTTCGCGAGTCGGCCAGCCCGCAGTTTTATACTTTCGACAACAAGAATCTCTACGCGGTTTCCAACATCGGCCGGGACAAACAGGCCGTCGTGACGATCGATCCAAGCAATGGCAAGGAGCTGGAAAAGCTCTACGAAAATCCGGAGGTCGACATCTCGGCCCTGGCCTACTCGAAGAAGCGCAAAGTCGTGACCTTCGCCGCCTTCGATACCTGGAAAACGGAACGGAAGTTTTTCGATCCGCAAACCGAGGCAATGTACAAAACGCTCGCGGAAAAATTGCCCGGCTACGAAGTCGAAGTGGTGGCGAACGACAAGGCAGAGGACAAGTTCATCGTCGTGGCGAGCAACGATCGCACGCCCGGTTCGCGCAATCTTTACGACGCCAAGACCGGCACCCTCACGAAACTGGTCGAAGTCGCGCCCTGGCTGAAAGAGAGCGAGCTCGCGCCGATGAAACCAATCGAATACAAAAGCCGCGACGGCCTAACGATTCACGGATATCTCACGCTCCCGGTCGGACGGGAGGCGAAGAACCTGCCGGTCGTGATCAATCCGCACGGTGGTCCGTGGTATCGCGACACCTGGGGCTTCAATCCCGAGGTGCAGTTCCTCGCCAACCGCGGTTACGCGGTCCTGCAAATGAACTTCCGCGGCTCAACCGGTTACGGCCGCAAGTTTTGGGAGGCTTCCTTCAAGCAATGGGGCCAGTCGATGCAGAACGACATCACGGACGGCGTGAATTGGCTGGTCAAAGAAGGCATCGCCGATCCGAAGCGCGTCGCGATCTACGGCGGCAGCTACGGCGGTTACGCGACGCTCGCCGGGGTCGCCTTCACCCCCGATCTCTACGCGGCGGCGGTCGATTACGTGGGCGTGGCCAACATGTTTACCTTCATGAAAACCATCCCGCCCTATTGGAAGCCGTTTCTCGACATGTTCCACGAGATGGTGGGCGATCCGGAAAAAGACAAGGCGATGATGGAAGCGGTCTCGCCTGTCATGCACGCCGATAAAATCAAGACGCCGCTCTTCGTTGCCCAGGGCGCGCACGATCCGCGGGTCAACAAAGGCGAGTCAGATCAGATGGTCGCAGCGCTTAAGAAACGCGGCGTCGACGTCGAGTATATGGTGAAGGACAACGAGGGACACGGCTTCCACAACGAGGAAAACCGTTTCGATTTCTACGAGGCGATGGAGAAGTTCCTCGCGAAATATCTGAAGCCGGCCGCCTGAGGCGCAGTCGTTGTAGCCGGGGACGCTGTCCCCGGCGGAGCGTCTACCCGGCTGGCGAGACCGAGCCGCCTTTGCTTATGCGAAGCGTTTGCGGTTCTGCACTTACTCCAAGTGGCCACGCGATCGGGGACAGCGTCCCCGGCTACAAACGACTGCGCCTCAGGCGGCCGGGGGCACCGTCCCCCGCTACAACAGCAACATTTCGCACCTACTACAGCGCCTGCCGCCTACGGCGTGATAGGCGGCCGATACCGCTCGGTATCGCCAGGAACGACTACCTGCCGGAGCCGGCG
>JBBPZS010000044.1:0-57067 GCA_038198605.1 Chthoniobacterales bacterium
CGCCGCGCCTCTTCCACTTTGGCTTTTCGACTTCTGGCCCCGGCTTCCAGTTGTTTACGTTCCGAAGGACTCAAACGAATGCGTTCTGACATCCCCCTCTCTAACCTATCTGTATCAGAACTCAATGACTCATTGCACTAGGCCGTTTGGCTTTCGCGAAAGGGAGTGAGATGATCATGGTGCGGAGCGCGCTCGGCGCGCGATCTCGTTGGGCACCAGTCTTGCGCTTTTTCGACCCTTTGTTTTTCCGGCGGATGACGGGCAGCTGCGAAGGGTTCGAAACCGGCTGAGAAGTCCCGCCCAACGCCTGTGACGCCTTTACCCGTTCTACCAGGACAAGCGAGGACGGATCCCGCAATTGCGGGAAGCCGTCCGTCTTCGTCGACGCGCCCCGGCGGTCGCGCCCTATCAGCTCCAACTTCGCTTATGGCTGCTCTTCAAAAGAACCGCGCCGATGCGTTTCATTTCATCAGTGTTACTCCCCGAATGACGCTAAAATAGAAACCTGATGTACTGATTTGTGAACCGCTCAGAGCTTGGCGTTCTTTCGCTTCTTTGGGCGGCATCTCTGTTGGCCATTTATCCGTGCTATCCGCGTCATCCGTGGTTCTCAAGTTTCTGCACTTCCCGATGTCCAATTCTTCCGGTTGAACCCCAACTTCACTCTTGCGGGATGGAATAGGGAGCATCGGGAAGTTGTAGTGGACAAGTCAGGAACCGCCTTTAGCGCCACCGGCACGGCCGAAATCTTCAATATCAACGGCAACCTGCTCGCAACAGGCTGCGCCACCGAAACAGGCACGCGTTTATTCTGATCGCTCTAACCTCGTTCAGTGTCGTGACGAACTTTTGCGGCATCCAGTGTTCGTGAGCACACGAATGATGCGGGTCGGTTTGCCGACGTTTCTAAAGCGAAGGTTAAACTCTGTTTCTCATCCTGGATTCAAAGCCGGATCGCGGGCGAGGTGATCCAAACGTGAGCGATCCGCCTGAGGATTTTCTTCAGTGACTCCGGCGATGGAAACGCCGCTTAGAAATGCGCGCCCACGTATTCCCACATCTGGTGGTGCCAGTAAGGCCATTCGTGCCCGCCCTCCGGACCCCAGTCGTCCAGATGATGAGCGATGCCGTGGTTTCTTAGGACTTCGGAGAAGCGGTAGGTGGGCCCACTGTTTTCCCATGGACCGCAGCCGGTCGCCAAGTGAATGTCGCAGCTTCCATATTGATGGAGAAACCAGGGATCGTTCTGGTTGGCCATGTAGTCGACGGGGTTATTGAAGTAAAAGTTGTCGTCGTACATCCCGTCAATGGAATCTCGCATGTCGTAGACGCCGGAGAGCGCATAGCAGCGTTTTACTCGGTCGGGATGCTTAAAGAGGGTGTTAGCGCGTGAAAGGCGCCGGGCGAAGTGCCCATCGTGGCAATCGAGATACCGCCCTTCTGGCACTGGGAGTCGATGAACGGGAAACTTCGCTCGCCACGTCGTCGTCGTATTGCGCCTGCATCCAGCTCCGATGGAAGGGGTGCGCTCCCTTGTTATTGAGCGCATCGCTCTGGACGCCGTTGATGGTGAAAATTCTGATTCGCCCCTGCTCCAGGTACGGAGTGAGAGCGCCGATCATCCCCTGACCTTCCTGCTCCCGATTCGTCGCCGCCGCTGGTCGGAAAGGCGAGGATGGGTCCGTCGTAGTTGCCGAGGAGCAGGATGCTTTCCTGTCTAAAGGTTTGGCGTTTCAGCTCGGCCGCCTGACTTGCCTCACCCTTCCGGTATGCTGGAGGCCTCCGGTCGCTCCGCGCCTTGCAGTTAATGATTGCAACGAAGGAGAAGCGCTTGGTAATCTCTAAACATGAAAACCTTCGCAACAACCCATGTTTTTCTTTTCGCTGTTTTCCTCATCGCTGCCCAGCTGGCTCAGGGAGCAAGCTCGACATGGAGCCTCAACCCGGCCAGCAGCGACTGGAATACGGCCGCTAATTGGACGCCCGCAGTCGTGCCTAACGACTCGAATGCCACGGCGGTCTTCGATGTTTCCAACACCACCAACGTCACGCTCTCCGCCAGAGTGGTGGTGGGGGAGATTATCTTCAATCCGGGGGCGAGCGCTTTCACCATTACAGCCGCGAATAATACGACCGACGCTCTGAACATCGTAGGCGCCGGCCTGAACAATCAATCGGGAGTAGAGCAATCGTTGGTAGCGCCCGAATTCGGAAGCTTTCTGGGTCTGCCGACCGTGATTTTCAAAGCAAACGCGCTGGCCGGTGATCTCATCACTTTGACCGCGAGCCCGCGCGGTGGGATCAGGTTTCAGGACAACTCCGGGGCGGACCACGCCGTCATTGTAGGCGACAGGGAGTCTGGGATCGTCTTCGCCGACAGCAGTAATGCCGGTTCGGCCACGATCACGGCGAGCAGCTACGGCTGCACAGTCAATTTTATTTTCAATTCCGATGCGGCTAACGCGATTCTCATCGCCGAAGGTGGCACCGGTGGAAGAGGGGGAGGCACCATTTATTTCGCCGATGATTCTTCGGGCGGTCTTGCCCAAGTCCAGATTTTCGGCAATGGCATCCTGCGCGTCAGTCACAGCGACCCGGGAGTCACGATTGGTTCGCTCGAAGGCGACGGAATCGTCTCTTTAGACGCCGGTGCGCTATCCATTGGGAGTAATGGGCGAAACACGGTTTTCAGTGGCGTGATTGAGGATTTTTATATCTTCGCGCATTCCATAATCAAAATTGGTGAGGGCACTTTGCATTTGAGAGGGGCCAGCACCTACACGGGAGGAACCACGATTGAAGGCGGTACGTTACTGGCCGAAAACACCGCTGGCGCCGCTTTGGGCGTCGATCCGGTTCAAGTCAATTCCGGTACCCTCGGAGGCAAAGGGATCATCGCCGGACAAGTGACGATTGGCGATGGGACTAGCGTTGATGCATTTCTCGCTCCCGGCGCGAGCAGCAGGCGTTCCGTCGCTACGCTCACCCTGCAAGACAGTCTTACTTTTGCTGAATCCTCCAATTATCTCTGGAAGCTAAATACTAAAAAAGCGAGGGCCGATGAAGTCGTCGCGTCTGGTGTAAGCATTGGCGCTAGCGCTCTTTTCCAAGCGAGAGGAATCGGAAACGAGCCACTCGGCGTTGGGACCACCTTCACCGCAATCCAGAACACCGCCACCACGCCTATCGCCGGTCAATTCACGAATCTGGCGGATGGAACCGTCATCACTGTCAGTGGCACTCGTCTGCAAGCTGACTATGAGGGCGGCGATGGCAATGACCTCACTCTTACGGTGGTGCCCTAGCAAAGAGGTCTCTCCTTCAGAACGCCCAAACGTTATCGTCAGCCACCAGTGCACGTGAGCCCGCTTAACGCTTGAAGAGCAGATGAGCAGAGTGAACCTAACTCGCGACTAATTATTGGGCGTGGTAGATCAGTCCACCTGAAACCGACGGGACGGCTCTTTGCCAAGGGAAACGGACGACTCGGTTTAGCCTCTAATAGTGCTGGCCGATGTACTCCCACATCTGGTGATGCCAGTAGGGCCATTCGTGACCGCCTTTCGGGCCCCAGTCGTCGAGATGATGAGCGATGCCGCGGTTTCTTAGCACTTCGGAGAAGCGGTAGGTGGGCCCGGGCACTTCCCACGGGCCGCAGCCGGTCGCCAAATGGATGTCGCAGCTGCTGTATTGATGAAGAAACCAGGGATCGTTCTGGTTCGCCATGTAGTCGACCGGGTTATTGAAGTAGAAGTTGTCGTCGTACATCCCGTCCATGGAATCGCGCATGTCGTAAACGCCGGAGAGCGTGTAGCAGCGCTTTACTCGGTCGGGATGCTTGAAGAGCATATTAGCCGCGTGAAAGGCCCCGAGCGATGCGCCGTAAGTGGTGATCGGGATGTACCCGGTCTGACACTGCGAGTCGATGAACGGGAAGACTTCACTCGCCACATAGTCGGCGTATTGCGCTTGCATCCAGCTCCGATGTAAGGGATGCGCGCTCTTGTTTTGGAAGGAATCGCTTTGGACGCCGTTGATCGAGAAGACGCGGATGCGGCCCTGTTCGATGTAGGGGCTAAGAGCGCCGATCATGCCCTGGCGTTCCTGCTCCCATTCGTCGCCGCCGCTCGTCGGAAAGGCGAGGATGGGCAGACCATAATGGCCGTAAACGGCGACGCCCATGTCGCGGTTGAGACGGTGAGAATACCAGCGCTGATAGTCGCGATGCATAGGGGGCGAGAATAGCGGGCTGGCGGGCGGGCTCAAGTCCGGTTTGATTACCGATCGAGTTGCGACCAACGGCCAAAGAGCTTTCGCCGGACGTTTCTCTTATGAAGGAGAGTGCCTGCTGGGCAAACTTATGAGCACCATTTCGAAAGACAACCAAGTCGTCACCCTGATCAATGTCTTCACGGTCGAGCCTGAGAATCAGCAACGCCTGGTCGATATGCTGGTGGAGGCGACGGAAAAAACAATGAAGCACGTCCCGGGTTTTGTTTCGGCCAGCATTCACAAGAGCCTCGACGGTGTGCGGGTGGCCAACTACGCTCAATGGCGCACCCGCGAAGACTTCGAAGCGATGTTGAAGAGTCCTGAAGCGCAAAAGCACATGAAGCCAATAGCGGAGATCGCTAGCTTCGACGCTCACCTTTATGAAGTGAGTGAGACGACGTCGATCTGACTGATAAACGCGGCTGCCTAGTCGATTCTGGCACCTGATCAATCCACACCGCGCGAAATCCACTCTTGATCCACCCGGAGCGAAAGCCGCCTAGCCTGTCGCATAGTTGGACTCCTACGGACGCTGCTCGTCGGTCGCGACGTTACTCGAGCGAAAGGCGGCGCACGCGTTCCAGACTGTATTTTGCGAGACTCAGGGGGTCCTTATGGTCGGTGGTTTGCAGGTAGTGGAGTAGTCGCGCGCGTCGCGCTTTCTCCGCCGAATCGTCGGTCCGCGCGATGAGCGAACGCAAATCCGCTTCTGTTTCTTCCTGACTGGTGTTTTTTAACGAGAGAAGCGCCAGCCCGGCCATGGGAAAGCGATCGAATGCCTCGAGCAGGAAATCGCGACAGGCGGGACTTTGACGGAGATGGAACCTGATGTTCTGCTCGACGCCGCGAATCGGATACTGCGGGAAGGCCGCGGAATGGATGATCGCGGAGGCGAGATTGTCGAGAAGCAGCTCGGCCATGGCCTTGACTTCGTCACTACTCGCGCGGTCCCCTTCGACCCACGCTTTATTGTCGTAGAAATAGGGACGCAGCTAGGCGTGCTCGACGAGCAGCGGCAGGTGATTGGAGGTTTCCATCATCGCGCGCTGGACGAGTTGGATCTCGGGTTGCTGGCGCGCGCTCTCGAGCTGGCGCCGTGCCGTTTCGAGCTGCTCGCGGGCGGCACGGAGTTGCCGGACGAAGACGGAGAAGTTGAGCAGGCCGGTGACGACAAGCAGCAGTGTGCCGCCGATAGTGAGGAGCGGAATCCAGAGCGCAGTGTCCATGCTAACGGCTACACCGCGGTTTTGGAGCGGACTTTCGGTTCATAGGTTGTGACTCTACTCTCCAGCCGGCATTCGTCGCACGGGGAGTCGTTAGTATTCGCAAAAAGCGTCGTCGGGGTAGCAATAGAGGCGATGACACAAACCCGCGCTGCACGAAGAACAGCATCTGCGCATCCCAATCATCGGCCGAGAACGGCCAGCCGTGACTAAAGACGATCGGCTGTCCGCTTCCGCTGTTGTCACACCGCCGGGATTAACGCACCTTGGGGTAATGAATCCTCGGCGCTTTTCTCTTCTTCTTGTGTTCGTGCTGGCTTGTCCTGCTGCGAGCATCCTCCACGCCGCTCCGACCCAGCCTGGCACCTATCAGAAATGGCAAGGCGAGATCGATGAGGTGGTCGTGCGAGTCCCTTTTCGCGCGGATGATTTCCAGGATATCCTGGTCGAGCCTTTCGATCTCACGAGGGTGGCAATACCCGAGCGGCAGGGTGAATCCGGTCCGGCGGTGGCGGCCGGTTTGCCCGCGCTCAAACCGGCGTTCATGGAGGGGCTGCAAAGTAATCTGCGCCGACGCACGCCAGCCTCAGGAGCACCCGCGAGGGCGTTGGTCGTCCGGATTCACGTCGTAAAAGCCGATCCGGGCACCCGCTTTCCCGCCTTCGGTGATTTAAAGGCCAATGCCGCCAAGCTGGCTGTGAGAGGCGAGGTGGTAGACCAGACCACGAACCGCGCTTTGATCGTGTTCAAACAGGAACGGTGGTCCGGCGTAGTAACGATCGGCAAAACTTCGAGCCAGTTGCTCGCGGACGCGGCGCGCCTGATCGGTCACGACGTGGCCGAGCTGATCAGCGCTTTCTAATCGGGATCGGAAAGATTCGGCTGCGCCCAAGGATGAACTGAGAGGGGCAGACGCCGCTCCGAGGTGGACGCTGGCTAGGAAAGGGCTCTGCGGACGTCACTACGATTCTACCCATCGAAAGGAGCTTGGCTATGATCAAGAAATTCATCTCATGCATGGTGGCGGCGACGGTGTGCGGTGCGGTGTCGGTCGTGGCGCAGCAGAGCGCGCCCGATTCGCCCGCGGGAACGTTTAAGCTGGAAAAGAAGAGCTACGCGCTGAAGCACGTGCTCGCCTACGAGACGACATTCGACGAGGAAGACGCGATCGCGGTGGTCTTGAGCGGCCCCACGATTCCGGGCGAGAAGATCAAGGAAGCGCGCGAGGCGGAAAAGGATGGTGGCGACGGCAGTTTCGACAAGCCGTTTCTGAAACTGGTCTTCAAAAAGACGGGGGAACTCCAGACCTGGAGTGCCGGGGCGGGGGGCACATCGCTCGGCCGGCAGAGCGGCAGCGCGACCGGGGCTCTCAAGCTGCAGAACGGTCGCGTGAGCGGCCAAGCCAGCCAACCACTGCAGACGGACGGAATGTTTCCCAGCGGCTTCGATGCTCATTTCGACGTCGCGCTGCTGAAGGCAGGCGAATCGCTGCCCGCAACTCCCGTAAAGAAACACGGCCCGGCCGCTAATGTGAAGCCAACCGTTACCGGCACCTTCAAGGGCAACGGCAAAGAGGCGAAGCTAGCCTATGTGTCTGCGCGTTGGGGTGAACCCTTCAGCGGCAAGCCCGGCATCCTGCTGGTTTTCAGCGAGAAGGATCATTCCAAGGACAAGAAGCCCGATTTCGGAGCTGCCTTTGGCAGGTTCGGGAGCGCCCTGGTCATCTCGCTCTTTGAAGATGGCCAAATCTATAGCTGCCAGGTGGTACACAGCGCGCATCAGAAGCAGGGTTTCAGCTCGATCGGCAATATCGAGGCGATGGATTTCAGCTACGAGGATGGGAAGGTGGAAGGGGAACTGACCACCAGCGGCCAAGTGGATACGTTTGGGGAAAAGTGGGAAGTGAATCTCAAGTTCGTTGCCCCGCTGGGGGAGATTCCGAAAGAGTTTCAGGTCGCGGAAGCGACAAAGCCCGAGAAGCAAACGACGACTGAGAGCAAGACCGCGGATGACCTAGTTGGCGAGGATGCAACGACATCCGCGAAACCGCCGGCGGCGGAGCTAAAGGCCAAGGATCTCGCTCTCCCCAAGGACGCCAGTGATGTCGATTATCAGTCCCTCGTTGAGCAAATCGCCTTCAAGAGCAAGTCGAACGTGAAGAGCGTTTGCGCCGAACTGGCCGCGAACCTGAAGGCGCAGGGTTGGACTAAGGACGGCATCGACATGGTCAATCCCCAATCCTCGATCCTGAGGCGGAAACGCGGGGAAGCGAGCCTAACGATCTTCGTCAAACCTTTGAACGGAGGCAGCGAAGTAAAAATGATGACCGAGGGCCTTGCCTGGGAGGAGCAGTAGGCCGGGCGCCTTAACGCCAGCGGTCCGGTCTCGATCCGCACGTGACGCTCAGTTTGAACTAAGTTTGGAACCTGCAGCACACGGCCGCCTGACGCTGCCTGTTTCTGCGCTCGCTGGCAAGACACCGGCTCGCGACTTTCGGCAAGGAGCAGCCTAGACCTTCCGTTTCGCTGTTACGGCTGGAAACCTGGGAGCGTGTTCGTTACTCCCCGATGATCTTCACCAGCACGCGCTTGCGGCGGCGGCCGTCGAATTCGCCGTAGAAAATTTGTTCCCACGGTCCGAGGTCGAGTTTGTTTTTGGTGATCGCGACCACGACTTCGCGGCCCATGATCTGGCGCTTGAGATGGGCGTCGGCGTTGTCCTCGCCGGTGCGATTGTGGCGATAGGCGGCGGTCGGCGCGTGCGGCGCGAGTTTCTCCAGCCACTCTTCGTAGTCCTGGTGGAGCCCGGACTCATCGTCGTTGATGAAGACCGAAGCGGTGATGTGCATGGCGTTGACCAGACAAAGGCCCTCGGCTACGCCGCTGCGGCCCACGAGTTCCTCGATCTTCGGCGTGATGTTGATGAACCCGCGGCGCGCTGGGATTTCGAACCAGAGATGTTCGGTGAGCGATTTCATTTCGCTGACCAAAGCTCAAACGAGGCGGGATGCACCAGAAGAATAATCGACTACCGTCCCGGTGATTAAAACCATCCCGAACTTCCTCGGCATCGCCGCTCTGCTCCTTTGTGCGTTAGGCGCGCTCATTTTTTGCGAAGTGCTTCGGCCCTTTCGCGATATGTCGGTTGACGGTCCGATCGCCCTTGGTTCATGGGGCCTCGGCGCGGCGCTCGGGATCGCCTGTTTCTTTCTCAAAGGGCGCTCGGTTACGCTTAGTGTCATCAGCGTGGTGGCGAACATCCTTCCGCTGCTCGCCGCTTTGGCTCTATTGTGGGTGCTCTCGCACAGCAATTTTGCCTGGCACTAGGTCAAGTAATCTGTCCGCAAGGCGGCGGTCGGCTCGCGCCACGATTCGCTTCATTGATCAAACGATTGGCAACGGGAGGATGAGAAGCGAAAACCAGCGAGCGCGGTCAACAGCGTCTTCGGCTCAAGGTTTGCCGGTCGAGTCAAACTTCGCGTAGCGCGTCATCTGTTCGTTGAGCACACTATCGACGGCTTTCGGGATATTCTTGAAGTTGTCGGAGTCGTATCCGCCGACGGCATAAACCAGCGTCACATGCGTGCCTTTATCACGGGCCTCGCAACTGATTTTCATCGAGCCGGCGACGCCCATGAATTGGAGAGGCCCGAGGCCGCCGCTCAAGACCAGCAGAGCGACGGGGTTCGCGTGGACGACCGTCATGTGACGCACCGAACCGCCATCCGCCAGCGTCTCGCACCAGCAGCCGCCTGCTTTTGGCTCAACGGAAATGTTTTTGGCCGCACCCGAAAAGGAGTGAGCGTCGTTCCACCAGGCGCCGATTTTCACGAATGCGTCGTAAGCGGCTTTCGGTTCGACCGCTACGTCGGCCTCGTGCGTAACGATAAATCCGTTGGCGCTCCGCGAGACCACTTTCGCAGGGGCGCTCGTGGCGAATGACAACGCGGTCGTTAGGACGGCTGCCGCTTTAAGAAAGGGTTTCATAATTTCGAGTGACGTGTGTAATCCGATTGAACCGCCAGCTCCTCCTGACCTTCGGGCGAGATGTTGTGCATCACGATCTGCAGCTCGTTCGCGGAGCCCGAGCGGATGACGATGCGCCAGGCCCAGTCCGGCCCGGGCGGCGCTTCATAGGAACCGAGCAGGGTGACCGACCGGTCGGCGGCTGTGCCAGTGCAAAACATGATCTTGCTGCTCATGTGAAACGAGTCGACCCAGGCGGCGCTGGCCGCGTGCTCCTCGTCGTAGCCAAACAAGAGTACGCCCGTCTGGATCTCGCCGTCGTGTGACCAATCGTAGTTGAGCTGAAGAAAACTGCCGCCGGCGATCGGCGTCGCTGTGAGCCTGCTCGCGGAAGCGAGGCCGGGCTCCGGCGGCGGAGCCATGAAGAGCTGCATTGTGCCCTGCCAGTCTCCGACCAGCGCCGATTTCAAATCTTGCGATTGCATCCAATTTGTCTCCCAAATTTCACGGCCTAGGTCAATCACGGCTCCAGGCTAATTGAGTGGCCGGCCGTGGAATCACAGCTTAAGGGCTTGCTCTTTGAAATTCGTCCTGCCTAACGTTGGACTGGCAGAGCGATCGCCCGCCCAAATGAGGAGGAAGCGGCCGTCCGGGTGGAGCTGAAAGTGATCGCTCCTGCCAACAATCTAACCTAACGAATCGCCATGAATTTTTTTTGTTCCAGACCAGCAATAGCACCGGGCAGCTCATCGCGCGGGTGATGCTCGGCGTCGTCAGGTTTCCACACGGCGCGCAAAAGATGCTTGGCTGGTTCGGCGGCCGCGGTTTCAGTGCGTCCATGACTGGCTTCACCGAGGGAATGCATCTCCCAGCTGTTATCGCCTTCCTCGTCATCCTGGCGGAGTTCGCCGGTTCGTTAGGACTGATCGTTGGGCTGCTCAGCCGGCTAGCGACCTTCGGCATTGGCGCCATGCTCGTCGGTGCGATCTTTATGGCGCATGCCGAGAATGGTTTTTTCATGAACTGGTCGGGCAAGCAAGCGGGTGAAGGGTTTGAGTATCATCTCCTCGGTCTCGCGCTCGCGCTCATCGTGCTCATCTGCGGCGGCGGCAAAGCCTCGCTCGACCGGCTTATCGCGCCGCGGGCTGATAAGAAGTAACGTGAATTTTTTGCGTCAACCGGGAGCGTGCTAAGCTAAACGGCATGCAGCAAATCAACGAGGTGCAACGATACCCGGCGCCGACGGTGACGCCGCAAGCGCTGGCTTGGGATGGGAATCAGCTTTGGCTTAGTTCGCGCGACCTCGGCACCCTCTACCGGATCGAGCGCGCCGGGATGAAGATCGCCGAGGAAATCGATCCCCCGGGAATTGTTTGGGGAGCGGCCATGACCGACGACGGCTTGCGACTCACGATTGGGAAAGGGTTAAACGACGATCGCCATATCTACCGCTACACCAGGGCTGACGGCTTCGTTAGGCTTTTCGCCTGTCCCGAGTTTACCGGGTCCTACCTCAGTTTCGATGGGGAACATCTTTACCTGAGTCAGTGGTACAAAGGCGACATCCACCAGGTCGACGATCGCGGGAAAATCTCGCGCACGATCAATGTCGGGGCGGAGATCTGCGGTCACACCTTTGCTGACGGAAAGCTCTACGTCTTGCGCGGCAAGGAGAACAATGACGTTCCCGGCAAGGCCGAAGAATGGCGTGTCGCGCGCCTCGATTTAGCAGCGGAGAATACAGCGGTAGAAGATCTCGCCCCCGTCCCTTTTGCCTCGCGCTCCCTCGCCTTTGACGGCGAAAATTTCTGGTCGAATCATCGCGCCGCGAACGAAACCATTTCCTTCGCACTGCCCGACTAGGTGGAAGGTGGCGAGGCGATTACTTTGGGCTGCCGCCGTGCTTTCTTGCACCGCCCTGGCTTTCGTTGGGATCCTTAATTTTCTCGAAAACGCCGTCCTTTACCACCCGCATCCCTATCGCAAGAACTACGAGCGATTAGTCTCTAGCGGTGTAGTGGAGTTGTCCTTCCAGACGCAAACTGGTCGACAGACCGCATTCTACGTTCCTCCGCGCCACGGCTCCCATTCACCTGATCGAATCTGGGTCGTCTTCTGCGGCAACGGCTCGCTCGCGCTCGATTGGCTTCCGCTTACGAGCAGAAGCCAAACTGCCAACACCGCCTTCCTGCTGGTCGACTACCCTGGCTACGGAAAGAGCGAAGGCCGGCCCGGGATCGCAAACACGCGGGCCGCGGCGGACGGAGCGCTCGGCGCTCTGGCCGTACGACTCGGAGTGCAAGTCAAAACGCTGGAGCCGCGACTCAATACCCTGGGACATTCGCTCGGCGCCGCAGCGGCGCTCGATTTCGCGATCCAGCACCCGCAACTGCGTCGGATTATTTTGGTCGCACCCTTTACCAGTGTGCGCGAAGAAGCAGCCCTCCTCATCGGCAGACCGCTTTCCAATCTTTTGAGAACAAGCTACGACAACCGGGCGGCTTTGGCCCAACTCGCGCTCCGTCGGCCTCCTCCCCAGGTCGTGATCTTTCACGGCCTGGAAGATGGAATGATCCCGCCTCAGATGAGTCATGACCTAATGACGGAATTCCCGGCTCTTGTCCGCTTCCACCCCATTGCGGGAGCCAATCATGATTCCGTGGTGGTCGAGGCGGAAGACCAGATTCTCGGGTTGATGGCTGATGATACGAAGAACTGAAATTCGCGGATGGCCGAAACCTTGCCGGTAGGCTGCAGGCGCCGCGACTCTTTCGCCTTGTAACCGAAGAAGCCGCGTTGACGGATGATGTCCGCGACCTGAGCCGGGACCGTTTCGGCCCAGCCTTCGTCCTGGCTGGCGATCCGCTTGAGGACGTCGCGCGAAAAGATGGAGAGATAGTCAGGATTAAAGTTAGCCAGCTGCACAAAACTACCGCGGCCGACGAGATAGTCGTAGAGCAGTTGTAACTGGGGATCCACCTTGATGGTTACTTCCCCGTTCTACCAGGACCGCTTTCTTGCGCAGGACGTCGGAGGGTTGCAGGACTTCGCCGTCCGGTCCGAACATGGCAGCGCCGCTCAACCCGAGCTGGACCAATTTGAGCGCCATGACGCGGTTATCGACATTCCGAAACTCGATCCCGCGGAACTCGAGCATGTCGATCTCGATCCGGCCGGTCGTGAGTTTATCGAGGAGCGACTCGATCAGCTCTTCCGGCACATGGTTCAGGAAAAATGCGCCGTAACAAAGATTCACGCCGACGATGCCGAGCGCTTCCTGCTGCAGCGACGCCTCCGAATCAAGCATGCGGACATGCATCACGATCTGGCTTGGCTCGTCGTTGACCCGGCTCTGGAATTCGATCCCCATCCAGCCGTGGCATTCGTTCCCGCCGCGATAACTGCGCGCCACCACCGTGTCGGCAAAAGCAAAGAAGGAAGTGTTATCGCCGCGGTCCTACCCGAGAGGCGGTCGACATCGAGCTTAAATTCGCGGTCGAGCATCGCCTGGAGACGGCCGCGCGAAACGTAGCGTTCGGCCCGCCCGTAAATCGCATCACTCACCTTCATATCGTAGGCCGAGATGCTCTTGGCGATCGTCCCGGCCGCTCCGCCGACGCGGAAAAACCAACGCACCACTTCCTGGCCGGCCCCGATTTCCGCGAAAGTCCCATACCACCGCGGATCGAGGTTGATCCGCAGCGCCTTGGAGTGAGTATCGGTCATCTCTTCCTTCATCGGCAGCTAGACATAGCGGATTCGATGCCGAATGTCCCACAATCGTTTGCGCGGGCGGACTCAATTTCCCCCGGCTCAAGGGAATCCGCCACTGGGACGGCTCAGGCGAGATCCTTCTGAATGAACTGCGGGCTGGCGTGAATGTCGATCTGGCGCAGGGGCGTGTCGCCGCTATTAACAAAGCGATGCGGGGTATGGGCCGGGATGACGGCGATGCCACCGGCTTTCACTTCCCGCTCTTCTTCTCCCAGGGTAATCATGGCGGTGCCTTCGATCACAAACGCCACCTCGACGTAGGGATGCGTATGCAAACGCGGGCCTTGTCCGGGTTTGGCGGTGACGATGTAGGCCGAAAAGGGCGCGCCTTGAGTTTCGCCGACGAACTCATGCGACATTCCGGCAAAGGGCAGCTGTTCGAGATTGATGAAGCTCATGCCATAAACTACACCAAACACATCGCTGCACTGCCAACACCGGAATTGCGCATATGGAGCTCAAGGCCTTTGTCGGCGATTGCATGGCCATGATCCCCGCGGGAGGTCTTTTTGCTCGACATCTGAATTCGCAAGCTGCAGACTCGGGCTTTCTCCCAAACCCGAGACACCTATGAACAATAGAATCTTCCTCGTTTGCCTGGCCGCGTTACTGGTCGCACACCCGATAGGTACGCGAGCGGGAGATAGGCCGGAGGCGAGTATCGATGTGTTTGTCACTTTCGATTACCCAGACGCGATCACCACCTCTCCAGGCGAGATCGATGGCAATGGGGATGTGGCCGGTTCTTTCACGGATATAAATGGCTTGCAACGTGGCTTTGTTCGGTACCGGAACGGGCACTTCACTCCGTCGATTGTGCCTCGCTTTGGCGTGGGCAGTTTTACCGGAGCGGACGATGTAAATGACGCGCGCACCATCTGCGGTTTTTTTTCGAGCGCCGATGACACAACCTTTCACGGTTATTTCTATTCTGGCGGCTGGTTCACGCAATTTGATATCGCCGGGGCGACTTCCACTTTTGTCGGCGGCTTGAACGATGCCGGCGAGTTTGTCGGCTCCTTTTCGACCGACTCTTCCTCATCTCAGTCCTATATCGATCTCGGCGGCGCCGTGATTCTCTTCAGCGTGCCGGGGGCGTCTTTTACGAATGCGACCTCGATCAACGAAGAGGGCGAAGCGGCGGGTAACTATCGAGTCGGAACAGAGACGACCAATCATGGCTTTCTGAGAGATGAGGCGGGGAACCTGACCTATCCGATTGATGTTCCCGGCGCGCTCGGATTTCTCGGGACAGTAGTGCGGGGGGTTAATGACCGCGGCTGGGTGGTCGGCGGTTACTTTGACCAGAACTCGGTGGAGCATGGCTTCCTCTACCGGGGACCGGGGAAATATCTCTTTTTCGATTATCCCGACTCTCTTAGCACCCGGCTCAGTGGAATCAACAACGTCGGACTGGTGTGTGGCAGTTATGTCGATAACGTCCTAGCCAGGCGTCACGGATTTATCGGTCGCATTCGTTAGGCAAGGGAGGCGACGATTTTCTCGAAGTGGGGATTGCCGCGGCTTTGCATCCTCAGCCATGCGCTTTGGAGAGGATCGCAGGCGACATTGTCTTTGAGGCGGTAACCAAATTAGCCGTTAGCTCGTGGCAATGCGGGCAGGAGACGGACTCCACGTAACGGACGTCTGCCTGCTCGGTAAGCGTGAGCGGCATCTGGCAGACGAAGCAGAGGGCGGCGCCGGTTTCGCGGCGCGCGGGATCGAGCGCGACGCGTTTGTCGAAGACAAAACAGTCGCCTTCGTAATGCGCATCGCCGCATTGCTCGAAGTAACCGAGGATGCCGCCGTCGAGCTGGAAAACGTCACGGAAGCCCGCCAGTTCGAGGAGCGGAGCCGCTTTCTCACAGCGGATGCCGCCGGTGCAGAAGGTCACAACCGGGCCCGACTTCATCTCGTTAGGCAGAGCGCGCGCCGCGATTGGGAACTGGCGGAAATGGTCGAGATCCAGGGAGTGCGCCCCGCGGAAGGTGCCGAGCTTCACCTCGTAGGCATTGCGGGCATCGAGGAGGGTGACGGCGCGGCCCTCATCCAGCCACTCTTTGAGCTGGCGCGGCGCGAGGCGCGGGGCGGGCCGGCGGGCCGGATCGATCCCCTCGACCCCGCAGGCGATGATCTCCTTTTTGATCTTCACCAGCATGCGGTTAAACGGTTGCGCCTCGCTCAAGCTCTCTTTCACGCGCAGGTCCGCCAGCCCTGGCAGCGCTCTCAGCCTCACGAGCAGCCGGGCGCAGGCCTCGCGCGCGGCGGCGACGACGAGATTTATCCCCTCCGGGCTAAGGAGAATGGTGCCGCGCATCCCGACCTCGCGGCAGAGCTGCCGCAGCTCGGTCTGGAGGGCGGGCAGATCGCCTAACGAGGCAAACTGGTAGGCGGCAAGGTTGGTGAAGGAAGGCATCGGCGGATGGGAAGATAGCGCGAATCCAGGAGCCGCTCACGCATTTCCAAAGCCCTCGGGAAAGCCGTGCTTGAGTGGCGGCCTCGCTCCCGGCACTCTGCCCGGATGGGGAACAGTCGAAGCCGGCCAGCGGGCCGAGCGACATGGCAAATCCTGACGGTCGCGTTGGCGGTCGCAGGGACGGCGTCTCTCGCGCCGGCGCAGGCGCCAGGGGGTAGCTCCACGGTTTCCGAGAGCCTTCATTTCACGGAAAAGGATCTTCCCTCGAACGAAAAAGACCCGGGCGGGCCATCGGAGATCGATGACTTCGCGCGCAGCCGCGGCTTTCGTTATGCGCGCGACACCCGGCGCGCCGCACGCGGAGATTTCAAGGCGCTGAAGAAATTCTTCGAGATCGCGCAGGATGCCGATGGCGCAGCGGCGGAGAGCGTCGCGGGCATGCCGATCGTGGTTTATCACCTGCTCGGCGATGAGAAGTTTGCGAAATTTCTCGGCACGCAACCCGTTGCCTACCGGATGATGGTGCGGAACCTGATCCTGGGCGGCGGGATCATGCCGGCCGAGACGCTGAAATTCAGCCGTGAATTTCCGGAAAGCGCATGGCTCCTTCTTTCGCGTGAGATCGTGGCGTGGTTTTCGCCTAACGACCTCTATGCCATCCGCAAAGTTTTCAGCAGCCAGTTCGAGTTGCGTGGTTCGAAAGTGGAGCGCGCCGAATTGATCGAGAAAAAAACCGGCAAGGTGCTTTGCGACCTGACCCCGGATGACATCGGCACTGGCGCCGACCGCGAAGGCGACGCGCTCTGGTCGCCGGACTCAAAGTGCGTCGCCTGTCTTTCGATCGATTTACCGGAGCAGCCGGGTCACTTGTTCAGCAATCCGCGCCCGCCGGTGCAGCGCAGGCAAACGACCGTCTACCAGCTCGCCGGTGATCGTTTCACGCAGGTCGAGGTGTCGTTAGGCAAGGCGCCGGGGCAGGAAAGCGATCCGGAGCTGAAGGGCGCGGTCGCCGGTCACATCTACACCGAACCAGTTCGCTGGCAGAAACCCAACGTGCTCGTTTTGCAGCGGCACGAATATTACGGCGTGAAAAAACCGATGACCCTCGATGGCCAGACTTTTGAAACGATCGGCGGCCTCGCACGACAGTATCAGATCAACGTCACGATCGCGCCGGACGGGCAGGGGAGCGCAGTCTGGAAGCTCCAGCCGGATCGGTGAAGGACTTACTCGAGCAACTTGCTCGGGAGTGGCTGAATCGTGCCTAACGACTCGCCAGCGCGGATGCGGGCAAGCTGGCGTGCGACGTCGGCCCGTTGCGGATCGGCCGGATCCATCTCGTGCAGGGCGTGTTCGTAGGCGGCGATCGCGTCCGCGGCGCGGTTGGCTTTGAGACAAGCGTTGCCGTGCAGGATCGCGGTGGCGGAACTCCAGGGGATCGCTTGTTGCACCTCCGCGAGTTTATTCGCGAGAAGATTCCAATCGGGCTTGGGATCTTTGTAGATGGCTTCGATCACTTTGCCTCGCAGGTTATAGGCCCGTTGCTCCGGAGCGATCCAGCGACCGCGCAGGACAACGAGATTTCCGAGGCGCGCGACCCGTTCGAGGCCACGATAAACCGCGGGGTCCCAGTGTTCATGCGGGACGGGGATCAAGCCGCTCGGGCTGACCAGAAAGTAGCCATCGTAAACGGCAGCGGTGTTCGTGTCGTCCAGCCTTTCGCAGAATCTCGTATACTTGATGTGATCGGCATGGGCCTGCTCCTCGATGAACGCCCAATAATCTCCGCTGTAAACCGGCTTGCCCGTCGGCTCGATCACCCGGTCGTAAAGCGTTTTGAACTCAGCGTAACGCTGGCCCAGATCCTGACCTTCATTCCGGAAATTCCGGTAGGCGCCTTCGCTCCCGCCAACGAGAGCGTTGCTGTATTCCCAAAGGCGCGGCTCCCGAATCGTGGTCACGAGCGCGAGCGCGAGGCAGGCCGCGCAGGCGATGCCAAGCGCCCGACCGCGTAATTGCGTGGCGCGCCAGACCGCGGCTCCAGCCAAAATGGAGAGCGACCCAACGATGGGGAGCGCGTGACGAATTCCGCCCCACGTCCCCTGCGAAGAAATGAGCGCGAGCAGGTGCGCAGCGGCAAATCCCCCCGTGCAAAATAGGAACGCGCGCATCTCGCGCGAGAGCGGCGCGCGCCAGAGCGCCGCGACGCCTAACGAGGAAAGGAGGAGCAGAGACAGCGGAACCTTCGCCGCAATCAACCCCGGCCAAAAATAAAACGGCGCGCGTCCCGTGAACCATCGTCCGAAAAAAAGCGTCCGCAGTTCGCGTCCTTCTACGCCGGTGCGAACCGTATCGGCCAGACCCCAAAGGTAAGCGCGCGGAAAGATCCGCCATTGGTCGGCCAGCGCGATCGCGGTCCTGGGCGGACCGTGGAGATCCCCGATTTTCTGTGCGAACGAACGATTGAAAGGATCGCTCCCATCGCGCGTGGCATGGAAATGACCGGCATACAGCGACCAAAGCAAAGCCCAGCCGACCATTCCAGCCGCCGCCAATTTTCCGAGGCGGACCCAGCGATCGCGCCCACTCGACCAAACCGCCGCCACGAAGCCGACGACTCCGATGCCTAACAATCCCGGCAAAGCCGAATGCTTCGCGCCAAGAGTGAGTCCGATGGCCAGCCCGAGCACCAACATCCAGCGCCAGCGCCAGGTGCTGAAGGCGAGCGCCGCCGCCGCCGCGGTGACGAGAAGCGTGAGCGCGAGCGGCAAATCGGTCATCGCGACCGGTGCGTGCGCCATCATCGTCGGCTCGAGCGCGATGAAGCCGAGCATGCCCGCCGCCCAAGCCAAACCCGCCGCGCGCCAGACGAGCGCGCCGAGCGCGAGGAGCAACAAAGCATGCAACATCCAGAGACTCACCCGCGTCCGCGCCTGCGCAGCGGCTGCATCGTTATCGTAAAAGACCGTCTCCTCGGTGAAGTCGCGTTCCTCGACCTTCTCGTTCAGCGGGCGAAACGGCCGTAGTTTGAAACTCTCCGGCATCCAGGCGCCGAGCCAGAGCTTCATCAATGGCGGATGCTCGGGGTTCAAACGGAAGTCATCCGTGCGGACGTAGGATGTCCCGGCGACGAGATGATACGGCTCGTCGATCGTGAAACTATCGAGCCGCGTCCCGAGCCAGGACCGGAAAATCGCGAACCCGACCAGGGCCACGAGCAGCAGCCAACCTTTCCAAGGAAAACCTCGCCCGCTTTTTCTCGGCTCGTTAGGGGTGAGCACGACGAATTAGAAATGAAAACGCGCTGAGGGGAAAGGAGAAAAAGGGGGGAACGTTTATCCGCCGGCGGAAGATACCGCGGATCCCGAGCCCTCCACGCCTAACTGATTTCCTCGAACTCGCCCCGCTCGCGATTCTTCCGGCAGCGATCCCAGGGAAACCATTTACCGTTCATCGCAATGTAAACTCCCGCGGGCAGGACCTGCACAAAGGAGAGCGCACTGCCGAGATTGAAAAGACCGTCCGAGCTGCCGAAGGCCCACGGGATCATCGCGCCTGTGAGGACGACTGTTTTATCCGTCACCGCCCGCGCGATTGCAGCCGCTGTCTCGGTCATCGTGTCCGTGCCGTGCGTGATGACGATCTGGTTTTCCTCAGCCTGGGCGCAGTTCTGCACGATCAGGGCGCGATCAGTCTCGCTCATTTCCAGGCTGTCAATCATCATGACCGTGCGAATCGAGACCGCGACCCGCGAACGGCCGCGCTGCAGCATCTCGGCGAGATGCGTGTCTTTGAAAAAGAGCTCTCCGGTGCGTTCGTTGTACTCCTTATCAAAGGTGCCGCCGGTAACGAGAATGCGGATGGCCATCCGCTATGGATAAATGAAAGTGCGCGCGATGCGAGCCGAGATTCGTCCTGGTGAGGATGGTCCAACTTTGCAGCCTACAGGTCCGCCATTGCGCTGAGATTCGATCTTAACTGCATGAGCACTCAAACCTCTAAGCGTCCTGTCATTTCGATCCTCGGCTGTCTCGCCGCCGCCGCGTTACTCTTTCCCTTCGCCGGATGCGAAGTGAAAAAGACCCAGGATGCCAAGGCGCCGGATGTGGATGTGAGTGTCAAAGGCGGTCAGGCTCCGAAGTACGACGTCGAGACTGCAGACGTGAACGTCAAGAAGGAAGAGAAGGAAGTGACCGTGCCGAAAGTGACGATGGAAAAGGAAAAGGTCACGGTGCCGGACGTCGACGTGAATATGCCGGGCGAAACGCCGACGCCGAATCCTTAAACGGGGGACGACGCGGCGTTTTCGCAATCGTTTGCGACGCCTGTTTTACTCATGCCGTTAGAGCTGGATGTCTGGAGCGATTACGTCTGCCCGTTTTGCTACCTCGAAGAGCCGATCCTGAACCGGATGCGGGAGGAGTTTGGCGACCAGCTCACTGTGCGCTGGCGCGCATTTGAGTTGCGGCCAGAGCCGGTGCCGACGCTTCCGCCTCACGGCGACTACCTGGTCGATATCTGGGACCGCGCCGTTTATCCCATGGCGCGGGAACGCGGCATGACCCTGAAACTTCCGCCCGTGCAGCCGCGCAGCCGACGCGCCCTCGAAGCGGCGGAGTTTGCGCGCGAGCAGGGGAAGTTTGACGCGATGCATGCCGCCATCTTCCGCGCCTTCTTCGAGGAGGGACGCGATATCGGGGAGATGGAGACGTTGCTCGGGCTCGGAGAAAAGTGCGGGCTCGAGCGGTCCGCGCTGGAGAATGCCCTAACGAGCGGAGAATTCCGCGCCCGGGTTCTGGCGGATGAGGAGTTATCCAAGGAACTGGGTGTGTCCGGCGTGCCGGCCATGCTCCTGCGGCGACACGACGAGCCGCTCACGGCCGCGCGCAGCCTTTCCGGCGCCCAGCCAGAGTTCATGGTCCGGGCCGCGATTCAACACCTCCTGCAGAATCCAGCCGCCTAGACAGCAGCGCGTCAGACGCGGACCGTGCCCTCGATTGAGTCGTCCAGAGTCTTGCCAATGGCGGCGCCGATCATCATCTTGATCCCCGCCACCGCCATGTTGTGTTTCGTGTCCCAGTAGTAACCGTCGTTAGGCTGGACCTTGATCACGGTGATGCGCGGATCGTCCACCCCCTCGGTGAACCAGGTCTTCACGATCGGCTCCCAGAGCTCTTTGATCTTCGCCTTCTCGCGCGAGACGGTGGCGTGGCCGCTGAGCATGAGAAAATCGGAATGCGCGGAGCCTTGGAAAAACAACTTCACCGCGGGATCGCGGGCCAGGTCTTCATTTTTGTGACTATCGTCCGCGCTCAGGAACCAGAGATTCCTTCGTCGTCCACCTTTTGCACACTCATCGGGCGCGCCCCGGTCGACTCACCGCTCGCGGTCGCGGTGCAGAAAAAGCAGGTCTGCGCCTTCTCCATCAGTTCCTTGATTTTGCTCACCGCCTTCCGGCCGCGCAGGTCTTCGTGGTTTTCTTCCGGCTGATTTTTGTTGATCGAATCCATGTTTGTAGCGGTGGATTCGTTCTCGCCGAGGAATTGGATTCATCCGGTCGTGAAATGACCTGACGGACCCGAGGGCTCAGGCGTGGTGTTCGGCCACGATGCGCTCGATGCGGCGATCCGGGATAAGCCACCAGAGCGCGACGAAGACGTAAATCGCCGCCGCCACCCAAGGGAGGAGGAAGGAAGCGGCAATGCCCGCGGCGTAGAGGACGGGCGACAGCTTTCCCTTGAAGTCGTGCCTGAAGGAAGCAGCAGCGGGGAGCGCGGATCGATCTGAGCGAGAATGAGATTTTGCAGAATGTAATAAGCGATCGCCGCGAGGAGAAGGACCGCGCCGTAAACAGCGGAGGGCAAGGCGGAGAAATGGTTTTCGCCGGCCCAACCGGTGACAAAGGGAAAGAGCGAAAGCCAGAAGAGAAGATGCAGATTGGCCCACATGATCGCGCCGTTAACCCGCGGCGCGCAGTGCAGGAGATGGTGGTGATTATTCTAATAAATGCCGAGGTAGATGAAGCTCAGGACATAGCTGAGGAAAACGGGCAGCAGCGGTCGTAGCGCAGCGAAGCCGGCACCGTGCGGCACCTTTAGTTCCAGCACCATGATGGTGATAATGATGGCGATGACGCCGTCGCTGAAGGCATCGAGTCTATTTTTCGGCACGCGGCGCAAGCTAGCAAACGATGCAGGCCTTAGCGAGAAGTCCGCGCTCTCCGGCGAATGCGGAGCTGGCGCTGGCCCGCCTGCTCACGGCGTGCGAAGGAACAGACAATGAGCGAGGACGCATCCAACCCGGCTCGTCCGCCGCGCCGGCCGCGCTACCGAGGCAAGAATCCGCGCCGCTTCGAGGAGAAATACAAAGAGCGCGACCCGCAGCGTTATGCCGAGACGGTGGCGAAGGTGCTCGCCTCCGGCAAAACTCCGGCCGGCAGTCATCGTCCCATCATGGTAGCGGAAATTCTGGAAGTGCTCGCGCCGCGCGTCGGTGAGGTGGCGGTCGACTGCACGCTCGGCCATGGCGGGCACGCGCAGGAACTGCTCCAGCGCGTCACCCCGGGCGGGCGTCTGCTCGGGCTCGATGTCGATCCGCTCGAATTGCCGCGGACCGAGGAGCGTCTCCGGTCGTTAGGCTACGGTCCCGAACAATTCAGCGTCTGGCGGAGCAACTTCGCCGGCCTCCCCCAGGTCCTGGCCCGGGTGGAACTCGCCGGTGCGGACGTCATCCTGGCCGATCTCGGCATTTCCTCCATGCAGCTGGACAACCCGGCGCGCGGGTTCTCCATGAAACAAGACGGCCCGCTCGACATGCGGATGAATCCGGCACGCGGACAAGCGGGGGCGGCTTTGTTGCAAAAGATCGAGCCGGCAAAACTGGCGCGTCTCCTCCAGGAAAACGCCGACGAACCGCAGGCCGAACTCCTGTCCGGCGTTCTCGCTGGCCAAGATTTCCCGACCACCCTCGCGCTCGCAGCCGCGATTAAGGCCGCACTGCCGCGCCTGCGTAACGAGGAGGCGGAACTATCCGTCAGGCGCGTTTTTCAAGCGCTCCGGATCGCGGTCAACGAAGAGTTCTCGGCTCTCGAGACTTTCCTGCGCCATCTCCCGTCCTGCCTCAACCCAGGCGGGCGGGTTGCAATTCTTACCTTCCATTCCGGGGAAGATCGCCGGGTGAAGAAATTATTCGCGGCTGGTTTGGAGGGACAGCTTTTTTCCGAGATCGCGCGCGAAGTCATTCGTCCGGGCGCGGCGGAACGAAATGCCAACCCGCGTTCGATCTCGGCCAAACTGCGCTGGGCGCGCCGGGCGGGCTGACGCCGGCTGGATTCGACGTTGACCGGCACCGTGATTCTCTCGCAGAGTCTTGGCATGGCGGTGCGGCTTCGTGAAGTGGGCGGCCGTCGTTCACCAACATCGAAAGGAATTCATGAAAGCAGCTAAATACAGTCTGTTAGTCGCCGCCACGGTGGCGATCGCCTCCCTTGGGATCGGCGCGGAAAAAAAAGGGGCGTCGGCCGCAGCGACCGATGCCGAAGGCCACAAAGTTTACGATGCCGCTAACCTCGAGTGGGGCCCGCCGCCGCCGGGATTTCCCGCTGGTGCGCAAGTGGCAGTCTTATACGGCAACCCGGGCGAGAAGGGTGTTTACACGGTGCGTTTGAAGGCGCCGGCTGGTTACAAGATTATGCCGCATACGCATCCGACGGCCGAGTTGGTCACGGTGATTTCGGGCGGTTTTCATGTCGGGATGGGCGGTAAGTTCGACGAGAGCGCCGGGGAAGCGATGGCCGCAGGCGGGTTCGTTTCCTTGCCCGCCAAGATGCCGCACTTCGCATGGTTCACGGAAGAGTCCGTCATTCAGGTGCACGGTGAGGGGCCGTTTGTGATCAACTACGTCAATCCCGCGGACGATCCGCGCAATACGAACAAGTAATCGCGAAGAGCTGATTTTCGTTTCGGCGCGAGGGGGAAATTCCTCGCGCCGATTTCTTTTGCTCCTCGGCCAAACCAAATCGGCGCATCCAGCGAGGCCCTTCAGACGAATCGCTCGAGCTGGTTTAGAATAGCGACATGCCAATGAATACAGATACCGCCACGACAGACACAAATCTCACCGCCGCGCGCAGCGCAGCCGCCTACGCCGCGACGAGCGCGACGGCCCCGCTGGGACCTTTCACGATCGAACGCCGCGCCCTCCGTCCGAGCGATGTCCGGATCGAAATTCTCTACACCGGGGTTTGCCACAGCGATCTCCACATGGCGCGCAACGAATGGGGCAGCAGCATTTACCCGATCGTGCCGGGACATGAGATCGTCGGCCGCGTCAGTGCGGTGGGCGAGAACGTGACCAACTTCAAGGAAGGCGACCTCGCGGCCGTCGGTTGCATGGTCGACTCCTGCCAGGATTGCGCGAGCTGCGCCGACGGGCTCGAACAGTATTGCGAGAAGGGTTTGACCCTGACCTACAACAGCAAGGAAAGCGACGGCACGATCACTTGCGGCGGCTATTCCGACTCGATCGTGGTCACGGAAAACTTCGTCCTGCACGTCTCGGATAAGCTCGATCTGAAAGCGACCGCGCCGCTGCTCTGCGCCGGAATTACTCTCTACTCGCCCCTGAGTCATTGGAAAGCCGGTCCCGGCATGAATGTCGGCATCATCGGTCTTGGCGGACTGGGGCACATGGGAGTGAAATTCGCGCATGCGATGGGCGCGAAGGTGACGGTGATCACGACCTCGGTTGGAAAAGAGGAAGACGCGCGCCGGCTGGGAGCGGACAGCGTCCTTATTTCCAAGGATGCGACCGCGATGGAGAAGGCGGCGAACTCTTTCGACCTGCTCATGAACACGATCCCGGTCGATCACGATCTCAATCCTTATGTGGCGTTGCTCAAGCGCGACGCGACCATGGTCATTGTCGGCGCGATCGAACCGATGACGCATGATTTCGCCACCGCCCAGATCGTGCTGAAGCGGCGGAGCATCGCCGGTTCTTTGATTGGCGGAATCGAGGAAACGCAGGAGATGCTCGACTATTGCGCCGAGCACAACATTGTCGCCGACGTCGAAATGATCGAGATGGACCAGATCAACGAGGCCTACGAGCGCATGCTGAAGAGCGACGTGAAGTATCGCTTCGTCATCGACATGGCTTCCCTCAAGAAGGACGCCTAACGATGTCGCGGATTGTTCGTTTTCACGAAACCGGCGGGCCGGAAGTTCTAAAAATCGAAGAAGTCGAAGTGCCGGCTCCGAAAAAGGGCGAGGTGCGGATCGCGGTCAAGGCGCTGGGATTGAACCGCGCCGAGGCGATGTTTCGCGCGGGGCAGTACCTTGAGCAGCCGAAGTTTCCAGCCCGGATCGGTTACGAAGCCTCGGGCACGGTCGAGGCGATCGGCGAAGGCGTGCAGGATTTGCAGGTCGGCGACGCAGTCAGCACGATCCCGGGATTTTCGCTCAACGACTACGGCGTTTACGGCGAAGTCGCGCTGGCTCCAGCGAGCGCGGTCGCAAAACATCCGGCTTCGCTTTCCTGGGAAGAAGCGGCCGCGATCTGGATGCAATATGCGACCGCCTACGGTGCGCTGGTCGACATCGGCAAATTGAAAAAGCGCGACACGGTTTTGATCTCGGCGGCCTCGAGCAGCGTCGGCCTGGCCGCGATTCAGATTACCAACCTGGTCGGCGCCAAGCCGATCGCGCTCACCCGGACGAGCGAAAAGCGCCAGGCGCTTCTCGACGCCGGCGCGGCACACGTCATCGCCACGGAGGAACAGGATCTCGTCGCGGAAGTAATGAAGCTGACCGGGAAAAAAGGCGCACGCCTTGTCTTCGATCCGGTCGCCGGTCCGACCTTGGTCAAGCTGGCGGCGGCGACCAAAGAGCGCGGCATTATTTTTCAATACGGCGCCCTCAGCAGCGAGCCGACGCCCCTGCCCTTGATGGAGTTGCTCGGCAAATCGCTCACCGTGCGCGGCTACCTGCTCTTCGAGATCACGGGAAATCCCAAACGGCTGCAAAAAGCGAAGCAGTTCATCACCGACGGTCTCGCTTCCGGAAAATTGAAACCGATCATTGCCAGGACGATTTCCGGTCTCGACTCGATCGTCGAAGCGCATCGCTACCTCGAGAGCAACGAGCAGATCGGCAAGATCGTCGTCACCGTCTAGCGCCTAACGAGCGCGCGAGATGCTCACTTCCGGCCGATAGGTAATGCGGACGAGCAGGTCGCCGCGTCCACCGCGCGGCTTGGGCATTCCCTCGCCGGCGAGGCGGACAATTTCGCCGCGTTTCACCCGGCGCGGAATCGTTAGGCGGATCATCCCGCCGGTCGGACGCTCGATCATTTCGCTGCCGCCGGTTTCGGCGCGCTGGGTGCTGATCCGGAGATCGGTCCGTAGATCCGAGCCGCGGACCTTGAAACGAAATCCCGGCAAAGCCTTTAAGCGGAGCTGAACAAAACCGGTCGCTCCCGCTCTCGGAAGACGCAGCCGCGCCCCGGGCGCGGTCATTGCCGGAATATTCACCCGATAGTTCTCCGGGCCGGCCGAATTTGCCGGATCATTGACCCGCACCTCGATCGATGTCCCGCGAAGGAAATCCTCGATTCGCAATCGCACTTCCTGCGTGATGTTTCGCTCGATCTTCGCGCCCCGACCAGGCGCGGCGGCCTGGCTGACCAGATCGAGCGCGCGATCGTAGGCGCGGCGGCGCGCCGGGTCGCGCAGGATTTCGTAGGCCGCATTCAGCGCTTCGGTCCGCGCTCGCGCCGCCGCGGAGTTTGGATTCAGATCGGGATGATAACGTTTCGCGAGCAACCGATAGGCGTCGCGGATTTGGGTGGGGGTGCAGTTGCGATCGAGCCCGAGGATCGCGTAATGATTTTCCGAAGTCGCCTCCATGCGGACAGTTCTATTCCTCGTTAGGCAAGGAGTCAGCTCGCCGGAATTTGTTTGATCGTCTGGTAGAGCTTTTGCGCATCGACTGGTTTGGTCAGATGATAACGGAAACCAGCCGCCACGCTCTGCGCGACGTCGGATTCCATGCCGTAACCGCTCAGGGCCACGCCCACGATCGGCGTCTCACCGCGCAGCGCCGCCATCACTTCATAACCAGTTCCATCCGGTAAACCGAGATCGCTGATCAGGATATCGAAAGTCTCGGCGCGCCCGGCGAGGATGGCTTCGCCCTTGTTGTGCGCCACTTTCACCTCATGCCCGCGTTTGCGGAGCAGCCGCGCCATGAGGGTCGCGGTGGTGGGATGATCTTCCACGAGAAGAATCCGGCGTCGATCGCTCTCGATCGGTTCGTGCGGGGCGGGCAGGAGCGCGGCGGCGGCGGCTTCCGCGCAGGGCACCTCGAAAATGAAGGAGGCGCCCTGGTCACGTCCTTCGCTCTTGGCCCGAAGTGAGCCGCCGTGCATCTCGGCAAGCGCATTGGAAATGGCCAGCCCAAGTCCGAGCCCGCCGAAAGTGTGACTGAAATTGGCGTCGGCCTGTTCGAAGGCGTGGAAGATTTTTGATAACGCTTCCGGCGCTATGCCGACGCCGGTGTCGATCACTGAGACGCGGAGCTGATCCTCGCCCGGGTTCTCGGTCCGGACGGTGACCGACCCGCTCGACGGAGTAAATTTCACCGCGTTGCGGATCAGGTTCCAAAAGATCTGCTGAATCCGCGCCGGGTCGCCGTTGATGTGATGCTGGCCGGCCTCGAGTTTGAGATCGATGGGTGGTTGCTCGCCCGAGGGATCACCGCGCACGACCGCGACCGCTTCCTCGATCAGGTCATGCGCGTCGATGATCTTGCGCTGGAGCTGCACTTTGCCGTTAGCGATGCGGGTGAGATCGAGCAGGTCGTCGATCAATTTCGCTTCCAGCTCGACGTTGCGGCGGATCATGGAAATGTCGGCCCGGATCTCGATTGGAAGATTCGGATCGGTCTCCATCGCACTTGCCGCCATCAAGACAGGATTCAAGGGCGTGCGCAGTTCGTGGCTGAGCACAGCCAGGAACCGATCCTTGGCCGCGTTGGCGCGCTGCGCTTCGACCAGGCTGCGCCGCAATTCGCCGCGCGTTTTGTCGAGCGAAGAGGCGAGGAGTCGCGCTTCGGTTGCGGCCTGTTTCGCCAACGCGGCCTGGGCCTGGGAGTAGGCGGCGGTGCGTTCGCCGTGGAAGGCGGAGGCGATCAAGGGGAGAAGGACGGCGATGGCGCGGGCCTCGGCTTCTTTCGGTTCTCCGCCTAACAAGACCAACATCGAGCCGTCCTCCGACCTCAACCCGGTCGCAGTGACGCGGGTGGCGGCGTCGGGCAAACAAAGCTGCGCGCGATGAAACGGTTTGGCGTCCGCCTCGCGCAGAAACTCCTGCCACTTCTTCGCCTGCGGGAGAGTTTGTGGAAAACCCGGACCCGGGAGCAGGACATCGAGTTCCTTATCACAGATAAAAATTAGGAGATCCTCTGCGCCGGCATGGGCCGCGAGCTGGCGCGCGGCGGTGCGGCGTGTGGCGGGAGGCGTCAGTGCGGCGACCAGAGCGAGGAGACCCAAAGGGTCGCCCTGCGAATCACGCGGGGAGGACACAGACGACGGCGGTGCAGTTGTGGAAGCCGTTGAATTGGCCTTCGGTGCGAGCGACCTGCCCATAAGTGTTGCAGCCGGCAAACTGAGTCGGCCCCAGTACTTCCCGGAGGGCGTCGAGTTCGACGCCGAATTCGCGACCCATCCGGAGACGCGTCGCCACGCAATCAAAAAAGAGCGCGACCTGCGGCTTGTGGCCGTGCAATTGCTCGACCGCGGCGCGGGTCGCATTGGCGGCCGCATCCCGCGCCGCTTCCGAGTCGGTCGTCATGATGCAGACCGCGGTCCCGGGCGGAATTTCCGCCGCGCAAAGGACGGAGCCATCCTCCTGCACCGCGAGCGGGACGCGCAGCTTGTAGCCGCTCCCGGTGTCGATCCCGAGGATGTTGTGGAGGAAAAAGGGAAGCGGATCGTGCCGGTCAAACGTCTGCCCGGTCTGGCGCGCATGCTCCTCGAACAACTCCAGGATCGGGGTGGCGTTCACGCTCACGAGAATCGCGCCGTTCGCTTCCGTGACTCGCATCGGCGGCGTCGCCGGCGACCAACCGTGGCGGACGCCAACGCCGATCGGTTTCGAAGAAATGATCTCCAGGGCAACGGCGGCATCGGTCGCAAATTCTTCATCGCAAAAGACCATGGTGCGTTTGAAATTCGCGTCGTCGCCCGCGCCGCCGCCGAAAAACTGGTGGTTGCCGCCGGTGATTCGGGTCAGTTCCTCGATCAACTCATCGGCGTGACCAGCGAGGGCATCGGTCAGGACGAGGGCGGCGCAATATTCCTGAGCGCCGGTTTCGCCGCAGCGAAAGGTGGACGACATCGCTTCCGCGACTTTGACCCGGTTCTGGCTGATCCCGCGGCCGATGCCGGCGGTGAAACTGAGCTGCGAAGAAGAGATCGCGACTGCGCAGGCCTTGCCTTCGCCGTGCGTTTCGCTGGTGAATTCGCCGGCCGAGGAACAGCCCACGACGAGGCGGGGCGAACACGCCGCCTTCGCTGCCCTAACGAGTTCGACGGCGTCGTATTTCGGAGAGACGAACAGGATGAGGGCATCGGGCGCAGTCGAGAGATCCTTTTTGATTTGCTCTCCGAGTTCGCGTCCCGCGCTCGCGCTATCGGTGACGGAGGAATACACAACGGCTGACTCGGTTTTGCTCATCAGGGGAAAACGGTCGGTCTTCCCCTCCGGTGGAGCAAGCGCGAAGGAATGGCGCGCCATCTAGGCACGGCTCAGGTCGGCATGGCGTGGGCAGCTCACGAGATGATCGTTCACCATCCCGGTTGCCTGCATCAGGGCGTAACAAATGGTCGAGCCGACGAACTTGAAACCGCGTTTCAGCAGGTCGCGGCTCATCGCATCGGACTCCGCCGTCTGCGCCGGCACCTGGGTCGTCGTGCGCCAGCGATTTTGCCGCGGCCGGCCGCCGACGAAGCTCCAGAGATACTCATTGAAGGTCATCTCTTTTTGCAGGGCGAGCAGCGCCTGCGCATTCTGGATCGTGGCCGCGATCTTGAGTCGGTTGCGGACGATGCCCGGATCCGCCAGCAACCGCTGCACGTCGCGTGCGCCGTAGCGGGCGACCTTCTCCGCCCGAAAACCGGCCAGCGCTTTGCGATAGTTTTCTCGTTTCTGAAGAATGGTGTTCCAGCTCAAGCCCGCCTGCGCGCCTTCGAGAATCAGAAACTCAAAGAGCACCCGGTCGTCATGCACCGGCACACCCCATTCTTCGTCATGATAAACGATGGCGGCCTCGGTCTTGGCCCACGGACAACGCGGCATCTCCGAGCTCAGGTTTCCAGGAATTGCGCCTCTTCCTCGAGGGCCGTTTCCGCTCGCTCGAAAATGGCGCGCGCTTTTTCCGGCGAATCGCCGACGGCCGTGAGACCGAGCCGCCCTGAGCTGCCGAGCGCGCTCAGCATGTGGAAGACGACGCCAGTTTGCCGAACCTGCCCGAAATGCAGACCGCGGCGGAGGCCGAGATAATATTCGATTACGCTCAGATGAATCGCCTGCGAAGTGACATAGACCATGCGCGCGCGCGGCTGGGTGAGGAGAAGGAGGAGGAAAAGAAAACGCTCTTCGTAGGCTTGCACGGCGAGACCGGTCGCAGCCATCTCGAGCGACATCGAGGGGACGACGACGATCGTTTGTTCGTCCTGGTTAAACGATTCAATCGAACGCCAGAGCGGTCCGAGCTTTTGCTGGAGGCGATCAAATTGCGCGGCTGCGTCTTCCGCCGTGACCCCAGTCGGCAACCCTGTGAGCGAGTGGTCGATTTCCATCCGCGAAGCTTAAACGACGTGGCAAGCTGGACGTCGTTCAACCCTCGGCGAAGGAAAAAATGATCAGCCCGATCAGGAGCAGGACGAGAACGAGGAAGGCGATCTTGATCCAGCTCTTGGGATATTTGCCGGCGAGCGTGCCGGTGACGCCGTTGGCGACGATGCGATAGGTCGTGCCGCTGTATTGATAATTCAGGAGCCAGACCGGCAGGAGAACGTGCTTGAAGGTCTGCCCGCTGTAATCGGCGTCGACCTGGAGGTTGCGATGCGTGTCGCCGGGAATTTGCGCGGCGCAGAGCTGACGCAGCTCGGCGTCCATCGCTTCGCGAGAATGCTCCGCGGCGGCGACGAGGTCGATCTGGTATTGTTCGACCACCCAGCCGGAAACGTAACCCGCGTCATAAGGCGCGAGCTCTTTGGTCGGAAAAGGCTCGACCCGGCGAAGGAGATCGGCCGGCACGCCTAACGAGGCCGGGACGAGTTCGTCATCGAAGAAATGATCGAGCGCGCCGCTGGCCGGTTCCCAGCGGACATGTTGCACCTGGCGAGTCTGGCTGTTGCCCTTGGAGTCGCGGTAGGTCTCGGTGGTGTAGTAATAGTAGCCGGCATCGGCGGTCCAGCTCGCCGCGACCTGCGCGTCGAAGGTCCAGTAGGGGAGATAGAGGCCGTGAATGGTGTCGGTGAAGGCGCGGTTCTTGAATCGGTTAGGCGCGAACCAGCGGCTGCGATACCAGTCGCGCACTTTCTCGCGCACTTCGCCCTGGTCGATCTTGAAAGGCAACACGCTTTCCGGCCGGATCGGCGCCTTGATTTCATCGTACGGCACCAGCGCGGGCGAGCCGCAGAAATCGCAGTTCTGCGCCACACGTTCAGGCTTAAACACTGAGATCGCCTGACAGCTCTGACATTTGACGGAACGAGTGGCGGTTTCCCAGCCGCGGGCACTTTCCGGGAGAGCCTGGAGCGCCCCGGCGAGATCGTGTTCCTGGACCGCGCCGATTGCCACCGTGCCCGGCTGGAGCGGCGAGACCGCGCCGCAGAACGGACAAACGAGCGCCTGGCGGGTGGGCGACCATTCGGCCGCCCCGCCGCACGACGGACATTCGAAACGCTCGCGGGCGGTGACGTCCGCCATCTTTTAACTCTGCAGAAATTCGTTCAAGGCGGCGCGAGTGATGCGATAACTGGAGCCGATTTTTTTGCCTTTGAGCTCGCCGTTCTCGAGGCTTTGCATGATGTCGGCTTCGCTCACGCCTACCGCCTCCGCCGCTTGCGCGGGAGAGAGCAACTCCGGCAGGCCTCGTCCTGTAGCCGGGGTCGCGGACCCCGGCCGATCCGCGGCGGGCCCAACACCACCCGGGGCCGCGACCCCGGCTACAGTGACGCCCGGCGTGCCGGAGGGCGCAGTCGATTGCATCGAGTTTTGCTGCTGCATGATCTGCTGCGCCATGGCGAGGCCGACCGCCATCTCGGTCGCGACTCCGCCGGCGCTTCCGCCTTTCTCCATGCCCTGCGCCATTTGGAATTTCACGTAATCGTTCAGGTTCCCGACCGCGGCCATGCTGGAACGCTTGTCGATCGCCTGCTCGACCTCGGCCGGGACGGAGACGTTCTCGAGCACGAAGCTGGTCAGCTCGATGCCATACTTGGCCTGAATAATCGCATTGATGAGCGGGAGAAGCGCCTCGCCCACTTCCTGGTAGCGCGTCGCGACATCGAGCACGGGAATTTTCGCGCTCGCGAGCGCGTCGCTAAAGATGCTGACGATGCGAGAGCGCATCGTCTCGGTGAATTCATCGAGCCGGAAATTGCGGTCGCTGCCCGCCACTTCCTTGAGCATGAGCTTCGGATCGCTGACCCGGAAATCGTAGGTGCCGAAGGCGCGCACCCGGACGATGCCGAAATCCTGGTCGCGCATCATAATCGGGTTGGCCGTACCCCACTTGTTGCCGGTGAAAAGGCGAGTGGTGACGAAATAGACGTCGGCCTTAAAAGGCGATTCGAAGCCGTACTTCCACGATTTGAGCGTGGTAAGGATGGGGATGTTATCGGTCGTTAGGCTGTGCTTGCCCGGCCCGAAGGTGTCGCCGAACTCGCCCAGGTAAACGAACTGCGCGATCTGCGATTCGCGCACAATCAACTGCGCCCCGCGCTTGATCTCGGCGTCGTTATCCTCAAAACGGAACGAGATGGTGTCGCGCGAATCGTCGGTCCACTCGATGATTTCGATGAGCTGGCCGCGGATGAAACTCATAAGGCCCATAATGATTTTTCCTTTCGGTTGATGGTGAGCGGAAAACGTAGCGGCTCTGCGCTAAACGCAACCGCGTTCTTGCTTTATTCCATCGACAGCCTGCCGTTAGGCGGAAAGACTTCGGCCAACAAAAAAAGAAAGGAATCCGAAATGAATCCATCGCCATTGTTGTTCCGGGCCGCCAGCCTGGTCGTCCTCCTCTGCCTTTTTTCCTCCTGCCAGAAAAGCTCTTTTCAGCCCGTGGAGCGGGAGGGACCGGCCGCCCTCGTCCAGCAGACCTCGGGCGCGCTGCGCTTCTGGTTAATGCTCAAGCAGGAGGAGCCTCGCATGCGCTATCTCGGCGGCGGCAGTCGCATGATCGGGAAATGGGTGACGGAAATTTATTTTCATTTCGACCTGCAGGCGCACGACCCGGCGACGGCGGAGCGGCTTTGGAAAAAGCGTCTCCTCACAGTGAAGAATGAGGCCGGAGGTCATACCGCGCAGGCCCGGCTCTTCGGGCAGGAAGGCGAAGTGGTCTGGACTTTTTTAAATGATCAGCCGGTCGCGATCTCGAGCAAAGACGGGAGCACGCTGGCCGATCGCGCGACCTTGGAGCGACAAAATCCGGTGCTGCGGGGGTTGATCCCAAAAGAGCTGGATTTTTATGCCTACGATGGCGGGCTCATCATCACGGCCGCGGACGGGCAGCGGTTCCTGATCAATGGCCCGGAGTTTCGTGCCCAACCCTATACTCCGCCTAACGACGACTATTTCCGGCAGATCGAATTCATGGCGACGCGTTGGAACGGTGGCTATCACACGAAGGATTTTCTCACCCGGCAGATGATGCGGGAAGGAGGCTGGCTCGGATTTTATTCGGCGAAGGAAGCGGAGCACGCAGGGAACGATGAATTTGGCGATCACCTGGCCAAGCCGGAGGTCGTGCAGGACGAGGGCTCGAGGGCGCGCCGCACTTTCTGGACGGCGCGCATCGGCAAGACGAAAGAATTCACCGAGGGCACGCACGACCGGCTCTTTGAGGTGACGTGGGTGCCGGGCGCGCCGGAGTATCTGGAAGGGGGTCTGCTCATCCAACCGGGAACGCGGAAGGCGCTGCGGCTGCAGGATCCGTCCGGGATCGTGGTCGTGCATCGCACCCGACTCGATGAGGAAGGGCGGATCGCATTTACCCGGCTCGATGACAACCTGAAGGCGCAATGGACGGCGACGCTGCCCTTTCATGATCTGCACAATCGCTTTCAGTCGCCCGGGCACCTTCTCCTTTACGGCGTCGTGCAGGGGACGGTGAAAGGCGTCACCGGTTGGACCGAGCACCTCGTCGCGCTTGATCTGAGCAGCGGCAAAACGCAGGGCTGGAATGTGCAGGGAGAGCGGGCGGATTCGTTAGGCGGAGCCAATTAAGCGTCTCGCTCCGACCCGGGCGTTGGCGCTGCCGATTGCGCGTGCAACCGGCGTTCGAATCATCTGCATGCAATTGCGACATCTTTTTTGGTTAGGCGCGGTTTTTTTGTTCTCGAGCTGCGCGAGCATGGAGGTGGCCGACTTTTCGAGCGGTCGCCCCGTGCTCGATCCGACGCAGTATTTCAGCGGGCGGACGACCTCCTGGGGGGTGATGGAAAATCGTGGCGGCTCGCCCAGCAAACGCGTAACGACGCAGACGAGCGGTCGCTGGGTGAACGGCGTCCTTTTCCTCGAACAGGAACTCGAGATCGGCGGCAAGAAGCAGCATCGCTCTTGGCGCATCCGCAAGCTCGATACGCATCGCTTCGAAGCCACCGCCAACGACATGGTAGGGACGGCCCGCGGTGAAGCCCATGGCAACGTTTTTCATTGGAGCTTCACCCTGGCACTCAGCCCGGGGAATCCGCTCTCCCGGATCCAGATGAGCCAGTGGATGTATCTCCAGCCGGACGGCCGGACGTTGCTCAATCACACGACCATTCGGAAGTTTGGTCTCGTCCTCGCGCAGGTGACGGAAGTCTTTCAGCGGAAATAAGCGTCGCCTTCCGAGCGACAGCCTTGAGGCGAGAAAGGTCTGATTCGCGTCGCAAATCCGATTCCTCGGACATGAAGAAGATATTCTTGTTCTTGTTCGCCACCAGTCTTTGCCTGGCCTCCGTCTTCGCGGACGAGAGCATCAAGGCCGTCCAAAACAAATTACGAGAGGGCGGATTCTATTTCGGCAATGCGTCCGGCGTTTACGATAGTGAGACCGCCGCGGCCGTGACCCGTTTTCAAATTCGACGCGGTCTCTCCATCTCTGGCCGGCTCGATCCGGCCACCGCCCAGGCCCTCGGCGTGGCGGCTACGACCACGGAGAAAGCGGAGCCTTCCCCGTCTTCCGGCACCTGGCGCCGCCTGCGCAACGGCGACATGCAATTTCTCAAGAAACTCAATACGGGCGAGATCGCCCCGCCGCCGCCGCCGGCGACGGCTTCGCCAGCGCCGACCGCCGCGACGGTGACAAAGACAGTGAAGACTCGCACGCAGACTCGGCCTGCTGAGCCGACGCCGCCCTCGGCCGCGCCGCCGGAAAGGGCTGACGTTTACGGCAAAGAGCGGCTGCGCGATTACGTTGGCGCTTTTATTCTGGCGGGACTCGATCCGCAAATCGGCGCGGAGCTGGAGTTTTTCGCCAACCGGGTGAACTACTTCGGGGAACCCAATGTGAGCCGGCCAAAGATCCGGGCCGACTTGCTGCGATACGATCGGCAATGGCCGCAGCGCCGGTTCTGGCTGGCCGGGGAAGTGGCGGTCGAGCGCGAGCCGAGCGGGAATTTACGGGTTACGTTTCCGCTGCGTTACGAGCTGCGCCATGGTCCGAAGCATGCCTCCGGGAAGGTGATCAAAACCATGCGGCTCCGGAAAACACGCGACGGCGATCTGGAAATCGTCGGGGTAAACGAGCGCAAAGGCTAGCGCTTGCGGAAGATGCGGGGCGCTGGTTTGGACCGGTCCCGGCGATGGCCAGTGATCTCACCCTGGATGGTGCGGGCGTCGACCCGCGTCAGCGCCTTGATCTGCGCCGGTCGGAGGAGCGGCCGGTGCGGGATATCGCAGAGATGGTTAGGCACGACCCAGACATTTTCCTCCGAGGTCATCCAGTCGTAGGAATCGAACTGCGTGAGATTCACGGGGCGTGAGTAGCGGCGCAGGGTGCGTTCGCCGCGCAGGTTGAAATAGATGTGGAAGTAACTCAGAGCGAGTTCGCGCAAAGTGCGGTAGACCGGTTCGCGATATCTGCAGCCGGTAAAGTTAGACTTGGCCAACGCGCCCCAATGTCCCCGCACTTTGAAGACAGCGATAACGTGGTCGGTATCGTTGTCCGCCTCCAAGTCGAGGAGCAACGGGGGAAATCCAAGCACGCGGAGGGCGGCTGCAGCAAAGGTGGCGCCCTCGAGACAATGCGCGCGACGCTCGCGCAGGACGACGCGCGGCGACCAGGCGGTGGGCGCGAGATGGTAAGGCATGGCGTCGAGGAAACGCTGGATGCCGACGGGGGTTTTGAGGTAACGGAGCTGGCGAAGTTCCGATGAAGAAAACACGGGAAGAACAATAGCAAAAGGCAGAGAACTGAAACGCTGAAAATGCAAACTTGGAACGGAAATAAAACGCGCGGCCGAAAACCACTTGGCGAAACGCGGCGGAGGTCAGTACGTGGGCCGGGCGATGGCGTTCCACCTAACGAGCGCAGGACGTGGGAGCTCGCAAACTCCTCACCCCAAAACCCGCCCGAGATCGCCTCGGGCGGGTGAGGAAATGCGGCGAAGCTGGCTTCTATTTCACCGTCACTGCCTTCGACGCACTGCCGCCGAGGTCGCTCGTTACCGTGATGTTCACCGGGTTTGACGTGACTCCGGTGAACTTTGCGCTGTAGCTGCCGCCGCCTTTGTTGATCATCGTTCCTAACACCTGGCCGCTGCTGGTGACCGAGACGGTCAGGACGGCGGTGGGATCGGAGTCGGTCGCCTGGACCGTGAGCTGGCTCCGGCTCGTGACGTATTGGGCACGGGTGATCGTGACCGTGTCACCCGGAGGCGGGGGCGGCGGGGTGTCGCCCAGGCTGTAACGTCCACCAGTGTCCATGATCGGTTCGCAACGCGCGCACGGTTCGCCGCCAAAGACGATCATTTCGCTTCCGGTCCAGACGGCGCTATGGGTATCGCGCGGCTGAGGCGCCTCGAGCAGGCTGGTCGCGACCCAGGTGTTGGTGGTGGGGGTGTAACGGCCCCCGGTGTTTTGGCCAGTGAGACAATTGGCGCCGTTGCAGCCACCCCAGACGATCGCTTCGGTGCCGGTCCAGACCATGGTGTAGGAAGTGCGGCCAGATGGGGCGCTGGCGGTGCTCGTTGCGGTCCAGGTGTTAGCAGACGGATCGTAAAGCCCGCCGGTGTTGAAGTACTGGTCGAGCAGACTGTTGTAGCCGCCCCAGATCATCAACTTGGAGCCAGTCCAGACTCCGTGCACCTGGCCGCGAGCGGTTGGCGCGCCGGTTAGATTGGTCGCAGTCCAGGAATCCGTCGAGGGATTGTAGCGCCCACCCGTATTATGGGGGCCGTTTCCATTGAGTCCGCCCCAGAGAATCATCTCGCTGCCGGTCCAATCGACGGCGTGAAACCAGCGCCCGATCGGAGCGCCAGTGAGGTTAACGCTTTGCCAGGTATCAGTCTGCGGATTATAGCGGCCGCCGTTATTCAGCCCCAATCGGTCAGAGTTGCCGCCCGGTCCGCAAGTCTGCGCATCGCATCCGCCCCAGACGATCATCTCTGTCCCAGTCCACACGGAAGTGAACCAATAGCGCTTCTGGGCGGCCCCCACGGTCGAGGTCGCTTGCCAGGAATCGGAAGCCGGGTTGTAACGGCCGCCGGTGTTAAGGCGATTGAAGCAGAAGGAATCGGAGCAGCCACCCCAGACGACCATCTGGGAACCGGTCCAGACCGCTTGTGGCGAGTAACGATATTGCGGGACGTTCACCATGCTGGTGGGGAGCCATGTGTCGGTCGAGGGATAATAGCGCGCCCCGGTATTGGATGGTGAAGTGCTGGGCGAATAACTGCCCCAGACGATCATTTCCGCGCCGGTCCAGACGGCGGGGTGTTCCTGCCGCACGCCGCCGTTTTGCGGATTCGTCACCGGCAGCCAGGAATCGGTCTCCGGGTTATAACGTCCGCCGGTGTTGATGTCGGCTGCGATGGTCGGTTCCTGGCCGCCCCAGATGATCATCTCCGTGCCTGTCCAGACAGTGGACATGAGGACGGAGCTTTGGGGCGAACCGGCAGTGGAAAGCGATCGCCAGGTATTGGTGTCGGGATTATAGCGGCCGCCATTGAGCAAGCGGGTCGTCAAAGAGTCACCGCCCCAGACGACCATTTCGCTCCCCGACCAGACGGCGGTGTGCGCACTGCGGGGGGAAGGGGCTCCAGTCAGCGTCGTCGCAACCCAGGTATCGGCAACGGGATCGTAAGTCGCGCCGGTGTTGAGATAATCGTAGGTGAAAAAGTTAGGACCCTGCCCGCCCCAAACGATCATGCGCGTGCCTGTCCAGACGGATTTGTGCCCATAGCGCGCGGCCGGCGCGCCCGTCGTGTTCGTGGCCTGCCAGGTGTTGGTTTGCGGATTGTAACGCCCACCCGTGCTGACGCCGGTTGACTTTGTGCCGTCGTAGCCGCCCCAGACGATCATCTCCGTGCCGGTCCAGACCGCGGTCTGATACTCGCGCGAGGAGGGAGCATTGCTGGTGGAGAGTGCAGTCCAACTGTTAGAAACCGGGTCGTAAGAGCTTCCGGTATTTACGGTGGTGTTATCGGTGTCGCCAGTGCGACCGCCGAAGATGAGCATCCGGCTGCCGGTCCAGACGGCGGTGTGACGGGTGCGCTTGGTCGGCGCATTGGTCAAATTGGTCGCCGTCCATATGTTCGTCGCCGGATTATAACGCGCGCCGGTGTTCGTGATTCCGGTGACGCCGGAGTTGCCGCCCCAGACAACCATCTCGCTGCCGGTCCAGACGGCCGTGTGCCGTTCACGCCAGGTCGGTGCGTTCAACGTGCTGGTCATCGACCATGAATCGGTCGCGGGCTTGTAACGGCCGCCCACCGTCACCGCGTAGTCGCTGTAACTGGAAGGATTGTAGAAGCCGCCCCACACGATCATCTCGGTGCCGGTCCAGACGGCGGTGTGGTTCTCCCGCGCAGTGAGCGCCGAGCTGGTCGGCCGCCAGCTCTCTTCGGCCGCGGGCGCTGCGATTTGCGGAAGCGAGTAATCCGCGGCCTCAACCTCCGGCTCCACCATAGGAATTTCAGCGCGCACTTTTTGCCACCAGACATCGAGCGGCTCCTTGCGCCAGGTGACGCTGGCAACCTTCAAATCATCCTCACCTTGGGAGAGAACGGAGAGGAGGTAGAACTGACCATCATCCTCACGCAACCTGCTCACGCTCGAGAGCGGCAGGCGAGAAGCCTCTTGGGCTGCGGTGGGAGCGTGGAAGGGAGAAGAGGGAATCCCAACACTCCCGTCATCAAATCCGAGTCGGTAATCACTCAGCAATGCCTGCCAATCGGCTTCCGGAACCACCGTTCGCTGCACGCCTTCGCCGGTCTGTGACTTGCTTTCGACGTTCTCTTTCGCCCCGCGGGTGAACTCGCGTTCGCTGTACTCGCCGGACAAGCTCTTCAATTCCGCGCCCTGGTTCGCTTGCAAATCGGCTTTAATCTGTTTGCGCAACCCGCCGTGGAACCGTGGGTCGCGCGCATACCAATTACCGAGTTGCCGTTCCACCAGGAGTGGCCGGGCGAGGCACTCCGCGATGATCGCCGGATTATTGTCGAGCGCGGAGAAAAGTTCCTGCAACACCTCGGGCTGCTTGGATTGCGAAGCCATCCTCGCGACCTCCGCCTGAAGCTGAGCCGCAGTCACCGGGCGCTGCCAGTAGCGCGCCAGCGCAGCCGATTTCCGCAGGGTATCTTCGACCTTGGCCCGGATCGCATCATTCGGCATCGCCTCCGCAAAGGCGACCTGCGGCTGCTCCTTCTGCGTGGCAACCCGGTGACGCCAGTAGACTGCTTCGATTTTGCGCTGATAAGCAACCCGCTCCTCGAACGAGAGCGAGCCGCGGGCGGCATTGGCGGAGGTGAACGCGGCAGCGGCGCAGAGCGCCCCGGCAGCGATGAGTGTGAAAGCAGCGAAGCGTCTTAATTTCGAAGCAGAATTCATGGGATTAATGAGTGAAGTAAGTTTGATGAAGTGATCGGAAACGACGGAGAGTAGCGGAGTAAAATACGTCAATCCAGTTTTTAAAAGTTACAGCGTTGTTACCATGCGCCGGGGGAGAGAAACGGGTGCCTCCCGGGGAGAAAACTCGTCTGCCCCAGATATTCCGGCGCGCCTTGAAAACCGGCGAAGATGACGCGGTCGATGGTTGCTCCGCCTGCTGATCGAGGAGTGACGACGGAGAGCCACGCCAAGAGCGGAGGGCGCCGAAGACGGTCAGCGGGCCGGGGCGGGCGCGCCTCTACTCTCTGCCTTCTCGACCCGTTCCACCTTTTCTGAAACTTCGTCGACTCCCTTTTGGATGGCCTCGACGTGCGGATGCAACTCGGTCAGGATGGCGTGTTCCTCCTGAGAGATGCTCTCGATGCGTTGCCCTTGTTTTCTTAACTGCTCGAGCATCGCATTTTGCCGTGACGAAATCCGATGCATCCACCAAAAGCAAACGCACCAACAAGGAGACCCGCGATGTTCGTCAGATCGAGAATGAGCCGGGTCATGGTCGCCAAAGTGATCACGTCGAAAGAGGATTTTCATTCTGAATCGGGCCGGCGGCGCCTCGTGGAGGTAAGAGATTAGATCTGGCACCACGCCGCGCAGGTGAGCTGCTGTGTTACTCGTAACGATCGTCGTTGAAGTGGCGCTTCCCTTTGAGCGCCTTGGCATACTCGTCGCGACTGAGGATGTTTTCGTCGAGCTGCATCTCGGTGCGACAAAAACTCTGGAAAAAGGCGGTCACCTTCTCGGCCGAGTTCATCACTTCCTCGGTCAGATAGTTAGCGTCGACATTGATGCAGACCGCGCCGACCACGCCATACTCCGGGCGAACGATGGCGATGGTGGTGCATTTGAATTTTCGCGCCCCGAGGTTGAGTTCGTAGTTCAATTTCTCTTCCTGCGAGAGCTGCCGTTTCTTCAGGTCGATGACGAGATTGGTGGTGCCGTCGTGGAGATGGCGGCCGGTCACGTTGTTCTCCAGCGCGACAAGTGAACGCGAAGGATTGGAGAGATCGTGCAGGAGAATTTCGATACCGATGTTTGGGAACGATTTGCCGATGAGGTGAACAATGCGGGCAAAGTTCTCCAGATATTCCCGGGTATCGTCGGCGATTTTCTTGCCGTCGTAGCGGGCAAAAAGACGCGCGTAGACTTTTTGTTCGGAGGGCTCGAGCTGGGCGCGGACGCTGTTCTGTTCGCCGATAAAAATGAGCTGCCGCGCCGCCATCGGATCGAAGTTGCGCAGGAAATAATGCATCCCGAGCCGAAAATTGTTCAGGCTGAACTCCGGGAAATTATCGCGGTTGATGGTGTAGGGATAAAAGTCGTAATCCTCCAGCTTCTTGCCGAAGCGTTGGCGCTCCTTGTATTTGCCCCAGAGAAAACCGATCGCGAGAAAGAGGGCGGAAGCGATGATGGAGGCGATCACGTTGACCGTAACGTCGTTTCCAAATCCGCCGGCGCCGATGAGCATGGGGGAAGGATAGAAGAAAAAGTAGAAGGTAGAAAGTAGAAGAGCGAAGGCTAAGCTAGGCGCGATGAAAGCGATCCGAGTGGAAGAATTTGGCGAGCCTGGGGTGATGAAGCTGGTCGAGATGCCGATGCTGGAACCGGAGCCGGGGCAGCTGCTTGTGCGGGTGGAAGCGGCAGGGGTAAACCCAGTCGAGACCTACATCCGGGCCGGCACTTATGCGCGCAAACCGGCTTTGCCTTTTACCCCGGGCAACGACGGCGCCGGTGTGATCGAAAAGACGGGTGCGGAGGTGAAGGACTTTGCCGTCGGCGATCGGGTTTACCTGGCGGGCTCGAGCAGCGGCACGTACGCCGAATATTGTCTATGCGGTGTCGCGCAGGTGCATCGCCTGCCGGAAGCGGCTTCGTTTGCGCAAGGGGCGGCGATGGGAACGCCTTACGCGACGGCATATCGCGGCCTGCTCCAGCGCGGAGCCGCCCAGCCTAACGAAACGGTGCTGGTGCATGGCGCGAGCGGTGGGGTGGGCACGGCCGCGGTGCAGCTTGCGCTCGCTCACGGGATGCGGGTCTTCGGGACCGCTGGCACAGAGCGGGGGCGGGAGCTGGTCAGGGAACAGGGCGCGCACGAGGTGTTCGATCACCACGCGTCCGATTATCTGGCGAAAATCAAAGACGCGGCTGGCGGCCGCGGGATCGACGTGATCCTGGAAATGCTCGCCAATGTGAACCTGGGAAATGATTTGACCCTGCTCGCGCCGCGCGGACGGGTGGTGGTGATTGGCAACCGCGGCCGGGTCGAGATCGATGCGCGAGAAACAATGGCGCGCGACGCCGACATCCGCGGAATGGTGCTGCCGAATACGCCGCCGGATAAATTGGCGGAGTTGCACGCCGCGCTCGTCGCGGGGTTGGCAGACGGGACGTTGCGTCCCGTGGTTGGAAAGGAATTTCCGTTGGCGGAGGCGCCGGCAGCGCACCGCGCCGTCCTTGAGCCGGGCGCATTCGGCAAAATCGTGCTGGTTCCTTAGCCGCTTCGACCCGCCCGGCCCTCCGTTCGGGCTACTTGATTTCCGGCTTGCCTTTGATGTGAAGCTGGGGCTTCCCGGTGTTGGCGTTCACACCGAGCATTTCCTGCCGCGGACTCTCACTTCCTCCCGGCACAAAACCCATCACAGCGCCAAAGAGGCAACCGAGCACGACCCCGCTGAAAAAGCCCAGCAAAGCAGTCTTCCGCATGGCGAAAGGTGGCGCGGATAAAGGGGGATGGAAAGGGAGAAAGCCGCGGCCTGCAGGCCGCCGGCGCCGCGGGGCGAATCGCGGACGATCCGGGCACGTGAAGTGCTCATATAAGAGCGAAGACAGACTAGACCGGCAGCAAACCACGACCATCGCCATGATCACAACCTACTCAGACTCCGCTCTCCACACTCAATCCTTCGGCCTGGCTGAGCTGAAGACGGCTTTAGTGGAACCCGCCTTGATCGTAGGCGCGGCAATTTTTTGGGTCGCTGCCCTGCCCTTCATAGCTCTCTCCCTGATGGCGGTCAAAATCTGGGACACGCTCAAGGCCCTTGGCTCGGGCTCGAGTGTCCGCCCCAATCCGCTCATCCTGCGCACCTGGCTGGCCAAGAGCAGCCTGACGGTCCGCAACTCCGCGCGGACGGCGCGCATCTAAGCGGCTCGCCAGCCGACTCGCGCCGCCCCTTCCGAACGCGCGAGAGCGAGTTCCTTGATTGGTTCGAATTTTTCTGCGGCCTACTTTCCACGAACAAAGCCAAAACGGCGTGCTCACAGTCTCATCGACTGCAAACACGCCGCTTGAAGGGGCGTCGGCCCTGCGGCCACGCTTCAGACGTTACTTCGACTTCACCAGCGTCGCGGTCGTCGTCCGGGTGACCGCGGGCGAGCCGCCCACGCCCGTCACGGTAAAGACGTACGTGCCCTTACGCGTCGAGGAAGCGACGGTCAGGGTAAGGGTGCTCGTCGTTGTCGCCGGGTTCGGGCTGAAGGTGCCGGTGGTGCCGTTAGGCAGGCCACTGACCGAAAAGGTGACCGGCGAGTTGAAACCATTGGTCGGATTAATCGTAACCGTGTAAACGGCCGAGCCACCGGTCCGCGGCACCGTGATCGAGCTTGGACTAATCGAGAGCGAGTAGTCAGGCGCAGGAGTAGGGGTGGGTGTCGCCGTCGGAGTAGGTGTGGGAGGCGGGGTCGGCGTCGGAGTTGGGGTAGGGGTGGGATTCCCCGTGGCGAGCTTGAAGCTGCCGATCCGGGTGCGCCAGTTGAACGTCGTGGTGGCGGCATAGTATTCGCCGGTATACCAGAAGGTCGTGTCGTCGACCGGGTCCACCGTTAGATCGCTGTAATCGCCCCAACGATTGCCGGTTCCAGTTTGGCTGCCGGTGCCATCAAAAAGATGGGCTTCCCCCTGGGCGAGAGTGTTGATCGGATCGGACGCGAGCCGTCCCGCATAACGCAGCTGTGGGTTGATCGTGCCGCTGGAAGCGCTGAAGCCGACCGCGAGGTTGCCCTGGCCGTCCATGGCCGCGCTGCCCATCCAACGCCAGGTGGTGTCGGGCTGGTAAGTGCTTTCCTGGAAGACGGTGACCGGTCCTGCGGTGACACCGCGCAGCTCAAACCAGCGAACGCCGGCCACGCCGCCCGAACTGACCGAGTAATTGCCGACCAACGATTCATGGTCGCCGAAGTTACGGTAAGCCAGACGGAACATGAGACGATCGCCAATGCCGTCGAGTTTGTTCGAGGTCGTCACACCGAGCTCCGGCACGCAGGAGCGCGAAGTGGGGCAGAGCGAGGTGAATCCCGCTGCCGCCGGAGTGGCAAAGGTGGTGAAGGTAGAATTAGCCGGGGTGGCGAAGTCCACGTGGAAATGATAGGCCGTGTATTTGTTACTGCTCGGGAAGCCGAGGAAAGTATTGGGCGCTCCCGCGGGCGGCAGGGTGGAGCCATCGAGATCAGCCGGCAGAAACGGCGGGACTGCTGCCCCCAGCGGCCCGACCGGACTGATGAAACTGGCCGGAGCACCCGCCAGCATCGCGGTGCGATCAAAGGCAAAGGGTTGAGGGCCGAGATAAGCAGTCCCGGCGGCGTTGAACACATTCATGCTCATGTAGTAGGCGTCGGGCCACATCCCGAGGTGAGGATAGTCGTAGAAGTTCGAGCCGAGATGGAACCCATAACGATTATAGGTGCCAGTGGCATCACTTGTGGTGGAAACCGCGACGCACTCATCGGTGAGCGGCGAGCCGCCCGTGGCGGAAGCAAACTGCGTGATGACCCAGCGATTCGCCAGTTGATCATAGAGAACGACCGGGTCGCCCGCGCCGCCCGTCTGACAGGCGCCGCCAAAGCCACTCCAGAGCGAGGAGATGCTATTCGGCCCGAGAATGGAGTTACCGGTGGCCTTGTCGAAGACTTGATAGCCTTCGTTCACCATCTGGACATATTGAGTGGCGCCGACTTCGCCGTTGGTATCGGGCGGCGCACAACTGCAACCGACTCCCGGGAAGGGGATGCCGTCGAAGTTCAGGATGGGTGCCGGGATGCTCGGCGCAAGGAAACGGAGGAGTGAACCTTTATCGACCACTTGGTCCGGGCTATCGACGTGGGAGTTTGGAATCTTCGGATTCTCCGCCGCCTCGCGTTCCTGGCGTGCCCCGAGCTTATCGGTTGCCGCCATCTCGCGCAAGGGGCGCGAGCGGTCGTTATGGTAAGAAGGAGTGACCTGCATGCGTTGCGGACTCAGCGCGACCGCTGAAGAGAGAGTAAGCGCGCTACATCCGCAGAAGGCCAGAAAGCGTGCACTGAGAATTGACGATGGCTTGGATTTCATAGTGTCGGGATAGCTGCGGCTAAAAGACCTTTTAGCCTGGCGGCGAAAATAGCATTCGTGCCTTGGCTGGTCACCAAATATTCCCATACCATTTGGGGCTAGTATTTCGCTCTTTACGTAAATGTAAGAAAGGCACTAAACCGCTCTGACCGTAGCGCTCTCCGCAAGGATTTCCGGCACGCGAATGCAGGCCGCGGAATGTCCGGGCTGCCAATCGATCAGCGCCGGGATCGCTTCTTTGCAGGCCTCGATGCAGTAAGGGCAGCGTGGATGAAAATGACAGCCGGCCGGGGGATTCATCGGCGAGGGTGGATCGCCCGCGAGGACGAGCCGCCTCCGCGCACGCTCGCGCGTCGGGTCGGGAATCGGCACCGCGCTCAGCAGCGCCCTGGTGTAGGGATGCTGCGGTTGTCCGAGGACTTCCTCCGGCGGCCCGAGTTCGACGATTTTGCCGAGATACATCACCGCGATCCGATCGGCAATGTGCCTAACGACGGAAAGATCGTGAGAGATGAAGATCAGGGTCAGGCTCATCTCGCGGCGAATCTGCGCGAGCAGGTTGATGATCTGCGCCTGGATCGAGATGTCGAGGGCGGAGACCGGTTCGTCTGCGATGATCAGCTTCGGCTCGACTGCGAGGGCGCGCGCAATCGCGATGCGCTGGCGCTGGCCCCCGGAAAATTCGTGCGGGTATTTATTCAGCGCGCTCGGGAGGAGGCCGACTCTGCGCATCAGTTCGAGGACGCGCGGCCGCAATTCCGCGCGAGCAACTTTGTGGTGACTGCGCAGCGCCTCGGCCAGCGCATCGAAAACGGTCATGCGCGGATTGAGCGAGGCGTACGGATCCTGGAAGATCATCTGGAAATCCCGGCGCGCCCGGCGCAGCTCACCCCCGCGCAGCTGATTTAGATGGCGTCCCTCCAGAACCACATCCCCAGCAGTCGCAGGGATGAGTTGGAGAATGGTGCGGCCGAGAGTGGATTTGCCGCAGCCCGATTCACCGACCAAGCCCAGACACTCACCCTGCGCGAGCTGGAAGCTGACACCGTCGACCGCTTTAACCGTCCCGACTTCCCGGCGAAAGAGAATGCTCTCCGCGACCGGAAAGTGCGTCTTGAGCTCGGAGACTTCCAGGAAGGGCGATGTCATCTGGTGTGAACACACCCTGAGATGACCTCGCTCGCCAGCCTATTTTTTGCCTTCGAAAAGAGAAAGATATTGGCCGTAGCCTTCTTCCTGCATTTTCTCGACCGGGATGAAGCGAAGGGCGGCGGAATTCATGCAGTAGCGCAGCCCGGTCGGCGCGGGGCCGTCGTCGAAGAGGTGGCCGAGATGAGCGTCGCCTTTATTGGAGCGAACTTCCGTCCGCTCCATGAAGAGAGTGCGATCGGTCTTTTCGACGACGTTTGACTTATCGACCGGCTTCGTAAAGCTGGGCCAGCCGGTGCCGCTCTCGAATTTATCGGTCGAGGAGAAGAGCGCTTCGCCGCTGATCACATCCACATAGATCCCGACCTTGTGGTTGTCCCAATACTCATTGCGGAAGGGTGGTTCGGTGCCGTTCTCGCGCGTCACATGATATTGCTCAGGCGTTAATTTTTTTCGAAGGTCGGCGTCGGACATGGTTTTGCTATCGGTTGTGGTTTGAGAAACTGGACTGGCCGTGGTCGTTGCTGCGGAGCGAGCGGTAGTGCTCTCTTCCTTCTGGCCCGCGTGGCTAATGTAGAGAGAAATCGCCGCGAGCAGCGCCAGGATCGCGCCACCGGTCCAGAAAGCGGAACGGTCGCTGCCTCGGCTCATCGTCTGCCGATAAAGGGAATCAGATTCTTTTTTCATCGGAGGTGAGATAATCTGGGGCGCTCTTTATTCCCGGGCAACGGCCGCCGGGGCGAGGTCGATCTCGCCCAGTTGCACCCGCAGGCAGGCAGTGGCGGGTCCGGGCGACACCTCCAATAGTGCAATTTCGGAAACCACACATTTTTCCTCCGCATACTCGCAACGTGGCGCGAAGGGACAGCCAAGGATCGGCTGGGTGACGTCGGGTGGTGCGCCCGGAATGGTGTGCAATTCCGCGCCGCGCTCGTGTAATGCCGGGATCGAGCGCTGCAGGGCCTGGTTGTAGGGATGTTTCGGCTGGTAGAAAAGTTCGGCCGTCGGGCCGCTCTCCAAGACACGCCCGGCATACATCACGAGCACCCGATCGCAGAATCCTGAGACGACGCCGATATCGTGCGTCACAAAAATCACCGCGGTCCCGCGCTCTTTTTGCAGGCGGCGGATCAACTCCAGAATCTGCGCCTGCACCGTGACGTCGAGCGCGGTCGTGGGTTCGTCGGCCAGAAGAAGTTCTGGTTTCGAGATGAGGGCGAGCGCGATCATGACCCGCTGCCGCATGCCGCCGGAGAATTCGTGCGGGAAGGAACGCATGCGTTTGGCTGCATCCTGGATCCCGACCTCACGCAGAGCAGCCACTCCAAGATCGAACGCTTCGTTAGGCGAAGCGAGCCGGTGGATGAGGAGCGGTTCGATCACCTGCTCGCCGATGCGCAGATAGGGATTCAAGGAGGACATCGGATCCTGGAAAATCATCGAGATCCGGTGGCCGCGGATGGCGCGCAGTTCCTCTTCGCGACAATGCAGGAGATCGACCTCGCCGAAGTAGGCGTGGCCGCTCTCAATCCGGCCGGGCGGCTGGGGAATGAGGCGAAGGAGTGAATAACAGGCGACCGATTTGCCCGAACCCGACTCGCCGACGATGCCGAGCGTTTCTCCGGGGCGGACGGCGAAGGAGACGCCGTCGACCGCGCGCACCACCCCGGCGCGGGTATGGAAATAAGTGCGCAGATTTTCCAGGCGCAGGAGATCGTTAGGCGAATTCATCAATCTTTGGCCGCCTGGGGATCGAGGGCGTCGCGCAAGCCGTCGCCGAGAAAGTTGAGGGAGAAGAGGGTGAGAGCGAGAGCGAGCGCGGGGTAAAGCAGGAGCCAGGGAAAATCCTCCATCGTCTCGGCTCCTTCCTTGATCAGCACGCCCCAGGAGCTCATCGGTGGCTGCACCCCGAGCCCGAGAAAACTGAGGAACGCCTCCAGCAGCATCACGCTGGGGACGGTCAGCGTGGCATAAACAATGATCGGCCCGAGCGCATTCGGAATCATGTGGCGAAAAATGATTCGCGCCTTGGAAAGTCCGAGCGCCTCCGCCGCCTCGATGAATTCCATCCGGCGCAGCGACAAAACCTGTCCGCGAACGATGCGCGCCATGGTGAGCCATTGCACCGCGCCGATGGCGGCGAAGAGGAGAACGAAGCGGCGGCCAAACAACACCATCAGGAGAATCACAAAAACCGTGAACGGCAGAGCGAAGATGACATCGACGATCCGCATCATGACCGCATCCACTTTGCCACCGAGAAAACCGGAGACCGTCCCGTAAAGAACTCCGATCGTTAGGGCGACCGCCGTGGCACAGAGTCCGACGGCAAGCGAGATACGGCCGCCGTAAAGAAGGCGCGCGAAAAGGTCGCGTCCCAAGGTGTCGGTCCCGAGCCAGTGTTGCGCGCTCGGTGGCATAGCGCCGAGCTGCAGATCCTGAGCAAAGTAGGATTGGCCGAGAAGCGATGGGCCGACAACGGAGGCGACGGTCAAAAGCGCGAGCATGATCGCACCGGCGACGGCGAGTCTGTTCTTCGCCAGCCGATGCCAGGCATCGCGCCAGAGTGAGCTGCGGCGGCTTTCGTCAGTCGAATTCATTCGTAACTCAGCTTCGGATTCATCCGCACCAGAACGAGGTCGACCAGAAGATTGAAAATGATAATGAAGCCGGCATAAAAAAGCACTGTGCCGACGACCATGGTGTAATCGCGATTGAAGGCGGCGGTGACGAAGTAGCGGCCCAACCCGGGAATCTGGAAAATCGTCTCGACCACAAACGATCCGGTGAGCAGTCCCGCCACCGTCGGCCCGAGGTAGCTAACGACCGGGATGAGCCCGCCGCGGAGCGAGTGCTTGAGAATGACGCGCGCTGGCGAGGCGCCCTTGGCCCGCGCGGTGCGAATGAAATCCTGCGAAAGCACTTCGAGCATTCCGCCCCGGGTCAGGCGGGCGATGTAGGCCGCGTAAAAGCCGCCTAACGTTAAGGCGGGCAGGATGCGGTCGATCCAGTCGTCCCAGCCCGAGACGCGGACCCACTCGAGCTTGAGGGCAAAAACGAGAACGAGGAGCGGGCCGAGGACGAAAATCGGCAGGCAAATCCCGATCATGGCGAGCCCGCTCGGAATGTAATCGGTCAGCGAATTTGGCCGGAGCGAGGCAATGACCCCGGCCGAAAGCCCTAACGACAAGGCAACAAGGAGCGACCAAAAACCAAGCTCGGCCGAGACCGGGAAGGCCTGGCCGATCAATTCATTCACGGTTCGATTCGGGTATTTGAAGGAGGGGCCGAGGTCGCCCCGGACGACATTGCCCAGATAAGTGAAATACTGAGTCAGAAGCGGCTTGTTCAGTCCGTAATGCGCTTCCAGTTGTTTCTGGATCTCCGGGGTGGTGCTTTTTTCCGCCGAGAAAGGCCCGCCCGGGGCGAGCTTGAGCATGAAGAAGGTGAGGGTTGCGACGACAAACAGGACCGGAATGGCTTGGGCAAGGCGAATGGCAATGAACCGAAGCATCCGCCGCTACTTTGGAGCAGGGGAGGGCGCTTTGCCATCCCTGGCTCGACCAGGCGCGCCGGTTAGGATTCTTCGAGGGCGATCCTCGTCCCACCGCCGCGCCAGACCGCGGTGTAGGTCGCGCTTTTGCCCGGGCCCAATCGAATCCACTGCTGTGAGTAGGGATAGGCGTCGTTCAAATGCGGGGTCTGCCTCATCGTGACGAGGTGGAGGCCGGCCGGCAAAACGCCTTTAAAGCTTCGCCCGTAGCCAAGTATGGCGACGAGGTTGCCATCGATATAAAGACTGATGTTGGACTGGTTTCCAAAATTCGCCGCTCGCTTGACGACGAGATGCGAATTGGCATCGGCCACGGGCCGACGGATTTCGCCACTGCCGGCCTGAGCCGAGACGACGGCGAGGCCGCAGGTGATTGCGAGAACGAGCAAGGCGTGTGCGATCTTCATGATGCGTTAGACCACAAGGGGCTCACCTGCGCTCAATGCGCGTAACAAAAAAATGACCCGGCGGGCGCCTGATCAGAGCATCTGCTCGATGAAGTCGCGGCTGTTGAATTCTTTGAGGTCTTCCAACTTTTCGCCGGTGCCGACGAAGCGGGTCGGGATCCCGAGTTCATGTTGGATCGCGATCACGACTCCGCCTTTTCCGCTCCCGTCGAGCTTGGTCACGATGAGTCCGGTGAGATCGACTGCTGCGTGAAACTCTCTCGCCTGGGCGAGGGCGTTGCTCCCGGTAGTGGCGTCGACGACGAGCAGCCGCTCGTGCGGTGCATCGGCGTCGTGCTTGGCCAGCGAGCGCTTAATTTTTTCCAACTCGGCCATGAGGTTGCTCTTGGTGTGGAGGCGGCCCGCCGTGTCGCAGATGAGGAACTCGATCTCGCGCCGGTCGGCCGATTGGTAGGCTTCGTAACAGAGCGCTGCCGGGTCAGCGTTATACTGGCCCTTGATCATTTCGATCTTCAAGCGCTCGGCCCAGACCGCGAGTTGCTCGATCGCGGCGGCTCGAAAGGTATCGGCAGCGGCGAGCAGAACGCTGTGTCGGTTGCGCTGAAAATAATAGGCGAGCTTGGCGGTCGAGGTGGTTTTGCCCGTGCCGTTCACCCCGACGATCAGAATCGCTTTCGGTTTCGCAGGAAGGGGACGAATCGGGGCGGGCTGGATCGGCAGGACTCGCAGGATTTCCTCGCGCGCCACTTCCGCGACGTCCTGGGCGGTGATCGTCTGCGTCACGGCGCGCTTTTGCAGTTCCTCGACAATCCGCAGGCTCATCGGCACGCCGAGATCGCTCCGGATGAGCATCTCCTCGAGCTCATCCCAATCGACCGGTTTGCCGGCACACTTCTGGATTAACGATTTGAAAAATTTCATAGCCTAACGAAAAAAGAGGTGGACGAGGGGACAGGGCGGAAACTAAAGCGGGAAGGGCCGGATGAAAAATCTTTCCTCGGCCCAGGCCGAGGAGGCGCGGGCAAAAAAAATGCGGCGCCTCGCACGGAGACGCCGCTTTTGAAAGGTCCAGAACCTTATTTCATCTTGCCGAGAGCCTCGTCAATCATTTGCAGATGCTCTTTCAAGGTCGGAAGCGTGTCCTTGGCAAACTTCATCACGTCCGAGTCTTCCTTCGCGCCAGTGTCGTTGGCTTCTTTTTCGAACATGGCGATGTCTTTCTCATGATCCTTCTTCAGCATCGTGAGGTATTCCTTGTCGAAATCCTCGCCGCTCATTTTGGCCGGTTTCGCCTCGACTTTGGAGAGGTCGAGGTTTTCTTCCTTGGCCATCTCCATCAGCTTTTCGTTCGCCTTGCCGTGATCGGTGATCATACGCTCGGCCACCTCTTTGGTGGCGTCGTTCTTGGCTTTTTCTTTCGCCATTTTCGCGTTTTCGACTTCGGTCATCCCGCCTTTGTAGGCTTTTTTCAGGAATTTCTTGTCGGCCATGCTGAGCTTGGACTCCGTGCCCGCTTTTTCTTCGGCCGCCTTGACGTTGGCGGCGAGGCATAAGCCGGCTGCTGCGATCGCCGCGGCGAATGTGATTGAGAGGTATTTTTTCATAATTGGATTGTCTTGAGGTTTGTTGTTTGTGTTCCGGCCCGAGGCCGGCATCTACCTATCGTGGGGCGGTCCAATTTTGGACGTGAGGCGCCCTGCTTGAGCGTTTGGACAGGAGCGCTTTGGCTCCAATCTGGGGAATACGAGAAGAAAGGCCCAGCGGGGTCCGCTTAGCCCTCAGTCGACTTGCTGTAAGACTTTTCCACCCGGGCAGCAACGTCGCGATAACCGTAGTCGGTTTCGTAGATTTGCTTCATCGCTTCGATGTATTTGCCGGCCTCGCCCATCTGCTCGTAAACCAAGCCGAGGTTGTAGACGATTTCCTTCTTGACCACGTCCATCACCAACATCTCGCGCGCGGCATCGTCGAGCTGCTTCGCCGCCAGGTCGAGCATGCCGAGTTCGCGGTAGCATTGGCCGAGCAGGTTCATTGCCCTGAGTCGCGCATTGGGATTCTGTCGAGCCCGCTGCAGCTCGGGCAGGGCATCGCGGTATTGGCCGGCGTTGGTCAAGTGTTCACCCAGCTCGTAGCGCAATTGTAGATCTGTCGGATTGCGATCGAGCCGCTTGCGCGCGTCTTCGATCAAAATCTCGGCGCGCTGGCGTTTGGCAGCTTCGAGCGCTACCGATTTTTCCGCGAACTGGTCGGCGTTGCTGCCATGTTGCGCGAGATATTGCTCATCCTCGCGAATCTGCCGCTCGAGCTTTTTCATCTTCAGGTCGGTCACTTTACGGACCAGCCCCGGGTCGGTTCGATCGGTCAGGTCGACCGCATATTGATACCAGGCGATCGCGCCATCGAGATCCTCCTTTTGGTCGTGCAAAACCCCGAGGCGTTTAGCCAGGTCGACATTCTGCGGTTCGGCTTCGTGGCGCGCATAGGTCTCGTTGATCTGTTGTTCGAGCGATTCGCCGGTCAATTGGATCCGGCTCTGCTGTTCGAGCGAGACGGCGACCTCCTTGTCCTTGATCAGGTCGCGATAACTCTCCGCTTCATTCCAACCGCCATGTTTCATCGAGGCGTGGGCGGCGGCGTCTTTCCCCAGCTTGGCCGCTTCGAGATCCACCGGATTGATCTCACTGATCCGATTGTAAATTTCGACCGCTTTGTCGCTCTGGTCGTACTGGTGGTAGAGCCGGCCCAATTCGTGCAGCACCTTGACGTCGCGCGGATCGTTCTCAAGCAGAGTCTCGAGAGCAAAGACGGCGATCTCCGGGTATTTCGCCGCCACCGCCGCGTCTTTCAGAAGCATGTTGGCCTGCAAATTATACGGGCCCGTCTCCAGAACTTTCTCCACCAGCTCGATCGTCTTGGCCGGATCTTTCTTTAACTCTCGCTGCGCTTTCATCACCGCAAGGGGGGCGGAGATATTAAAAAAGCCCTTCTTTTCCGTCTTCGCCCGAGTCACTTCCGCCCGGCGCAGCATCTGCCGCCCGGTCAGGAACTCCGGCTCCTGCCTGAGCAAATTCTGCAAGAGATCGATCGCGTAACCATAATTGCGGAGCTCGATCGCCGCCACCGCCTTAAGCCAGGAGGCGCGTTGCTGGTCGCTCAGATCTTTCTCGTTTTTTACCGCCATGATTGCAGCGCTAGTTATTATAGAACGAGCGAAGTTCGTCAGGGAAAAAATCGCGTGGTCCCGGGTCCGCCTGGCTAAAGCAAGTCCAACTGCGGCTTCTCGTTGCGCGGAGGAGGCTTGCGCGTTCGCTTTTTCGGTGGCGCTTCGTGCCGTTCCGTGGCGCCATTCGGCTTTTCCAATTGAGCGAGAATTTCCTTGGCCCGATTCAGGATTTCCTGGGGCAAACCGGCGAGGCGGGCGACCTGGATGCCGTAGCTTTTATCGGCTCCCCCTGGCACGATTTTGCGCAGGAAAATGATCTGCTCGTTCCATTCCCGGACGGCGACATTGAAGTTGCAGACGCCGCTGCGTTCTTCCGCGAGCTTGGTCAGCTCGTGGTAATGCGTGGCGAAGAGAGTGCGCGCCTTGATTTTGTCGTGGAGAAATTCCGCCACGCTCCAGGCGATGGAAAGGCCGTCGAAGGTGGAGGTGCCACGGCCGATTTCGTCGAGGATGACGAGACTGCGCTCGGTCGCGTTGTTCACGATGTTGGCGGTTTCGTTCATCTCGACCATGAAGGTGGATTGGCCGCGCGAGAGATCATCATTCGCGCCGACGCGGGTGAAGATGCGGTCGACCAGGCCGATCTCGGCTTTGGCCGCGGGGACGAAGCTGCCGATCTGGGCCATGAGAACGATGAGCGCGACCTGCCGGATGTAGGTCGATTTGCCCGCCATGTTCGGCCCGGTGATGATGGCGAGGCGAAGTGTTTCGCCGTCAAGCTCGGTGTCGTTAGGCACAAACTTTTCTTCGGCCAGGTTTTGATCGAGCACGGGATGGCGCCCGTCCTTCAGGCAAAGTCGCAGCGAATGATCGAGCTCTGGCCGGCAGTAATGGAAGAGTCGCGCGGTCTCGGCCAGGGCGCAGATGACGTCGAGGGTGGCGATGGCACTGGCGGTCTGCTGAATGGGCGCGAGTTCGCCTAACGTCTCGTCGCGCAGGGTTTGGAAGAGCTGGTATTCCAGGTGTCGGGCGCGCTCGTCGGCGCCGAGAACCTTCGCTTCCATTTCCTTTAGCTCCGGGGTGATGAAGCGCTCTCCGCCGACGGTCGTTTGTTTACGGGTGTAATGGGGCGGAACGCTCGCGAGATTCGATTTCGTGATCTCGATGAAGTAACCGAAGACGGAATTAAAACGCACCTTGAGCGATTTGATCCCGGTCTGCGCGATCTCCCGTTCCTGCAGCTCGGTGATCCAGGATTTTCCGGTGCGCGACCCCTGGCGCAGTTCGTCGAGTTGGTCGTTGAAGCCGTCGCGAAAAATCCCGCCCTCCTTCAGGGCGAGGGGAGGGTCGTCCAAGAGCGCGTCGCTCAGCTTCTTCGCCAGCGCCGGCATTTCATGCAGCTCTTTCTGGAGACGTTCCGCGAGGAGCTGAACGCCGCTCGTTTCGGAGAAATGGTTGCTGCCGAAAGCGAGGCGCTGGAGAAATTTCTCAAGCTCTTGCTTGAGCTCGGGAATTTGCTGCAAAGAAATTTGCAAAGCGACAAGGTCGCGCGCATTTCCAGAAGCCTGGCTAAGCCGCCCGGAAGCGCGCTCCAGGTCGCGGATGGCCTTTAAGGACTCGCGAAGCGAGGCGAGCAGATCCGGCTCTTGTAGCAGATCGGAAATGAATTGCTGGCGACACCCGAGTTCACCGAGGTCGCGAATCGGCTGCAGAATCCAGTTGCGCAGTCTCCGACCACCCATGGGCGTGACCGTCCGGTCGAGCGCGGCCAGCAGGCTGGTGTCGCGCGCTCCGCGGGAGCTGACGAGTTCGAGATTTACCTGGGTCGCGGCGTCGAGCAGGACGTGGTCGGCGGGGGCATCGCAACGCAGGGAAGCGAGATGATCGATCTTCCTGCGCAACTGATGTTTCAGATAATGAACGATCGCGCCAGCCGCGGCGATCGCTTCGGGGAGATCCGAGCAACCGAAGCCGTCGAGCGATTTTACTTTGAAATGTTCGCAGAGGGTAAAGCGCGCGTTCTCCGGCAGGAAAGCGTAGTGATCGTAAGACAAGCTGCGTTCGAATTCGCCAAACTCTCTTTCCTGGCGATCGCTGATGAGCAACTCAGCCGGCGAGATGCGAGCCAGGGCATCGAGCAGGCCGCGACGATCTGGCAATTCCATCAGCCGAAATTCCCCCGTGCTGAGATCGGCGTAGGCAAAACCATAGCGATCCTCGTCGACGAAGAGGGCGCCGAGATAGTTCGAGCGTTTCGATTCCAGGAGATCGAGGTCACTCACCGTGCCGGCACTGATGATCTGGGTAATATCGCGGGTCACGAGCTTCCCTTGCTGCGGTTCGCTCGTTTGATCGCAGATCGCGACCCGGCGGCCAGCCTTAATGAGCTTGGCGATGTAGCCCTGGGCGGCGTGATAAGGCATACCGCACATCGGAACGTCGTTGCGCTTGGTCAGGGCGAGGTTGAGCAGCCCGGAAGCCGTCTTGGCATCCTCGAAAAAGAGCTCATAGAAGTCACCGAGGCGGAAGAGCAGCAGCGTATCAGCCGGCACGCTCGCGCGGAGCCGCTGGTATTGCTGCATCATCGGGGTCAGGGCATGAGCCATGGTGAAAGGATTAGTTTTGGACGGCAGGAAATGCGAGCGTGGAATCGTCTCCGGGCAAGAAAAAGCCCGGCACCTTGTTTCCAAGATGCCGGGCGTAAGTTCTGGCAACGTCCTACTCTCGCACAACCTATAGATGCACTACCATCGGGGCTGCAGCGTTTCACTTCCGTGTTCGGAATGGGAACGGGTGGGGCCACTGCGCTATGATCACCAGAAAGCTGGCCCGGGACGAGCCCGATTCAGTTCTCTGGCGGCCCCGAACGCTTTCGGGGCTGCGATTCACAATCTCTCAAAGAACACCGATTCTCTGAAATCTACATACAGGAAGTTATTTCCAACAGTTTAGGCTTCGTTTTGTTAATTTGTCATTCCCCTCTATTTGCCACCACGTCGGTTTTAAGGCCGACGGGGCGGGTTAATAGAAAAGTAAATGACCAAGCCGAACGAGTTATTAGTATCACTTAGCTGAATACATTACTGCACTTACACCAGTGACCTATCAACGTGGTGGTCTACCACGACTCTTCAGGGAGAACTCATCTTGGGATAGGCTTGGCGCTTAGATGCTTTCAGCGCTTATCCTTTCCGAACATAGCTACCCAGCACTGCCGTTGACACGACAACTGGAACACCAGCGGTTCGTCATTCCCGGGCCTCTCGTACTAAGGAATGAACCCCTCAAATCTCCTGCGCCCCCAGTGGATAAGGACCGAACTGTCTCGCGACGTTCTGAACCCAGCTCGCGTACCACTTTAACCGGCGAACAGCCGGACCCTTGGGACCTTCTCCAGCCCCAGGATGTGATGAGCCGACATCGAGGTGCCAAACCCTGCCGTC
>JBBPZS010000045.1:0-3224 GCA_038198605.1 Chthoniobacterales bacterium
AAGCTTGGAAAGCCGGTGCGGATTTCTCACCGGAACGGCCGAAGTCTGCGAGCGTGACGTTAGCCTAACGAGATTTTTTCTTCGTCTTCAGCGCCTGCGCTTTCTTGTCGCTGAGCACGGGCTGCATCCGGGTGTTCTTCTTGGTCGAGCCGGCGACTTTGGTCTTCGGTCGGTTGGCGGAATCGGGCAGAGCAGTGCGGGCTTTGGCGGTGACGGTCATCTTTTTCTTTTTAGCGGGCATGGAAGAGTATCGTGCGCGCGCGCCCTTCTGGGCGGGTCGTTAGGGTCGCCCCTTTTCCTCGAATCCCTGCACATCGATCAAAGTGGAGTCTCCACTCTCCTCCGCGTCCGCAATCACGCTGAAACTTCCATCCGTCTCGAGCACGACGGCCGCGGCCTCATTCAGACTGGCGAATCCCTGATTGCGGAGTGTAGCTCGCACTTCTCCATCCGTGACCCGGGTGCGCCGCATGGCGTCGTGTTGGAATTCACCGTGCAACAAAAGCAAGGTCGGTTTCGCTTTCACCAGATCCGAGATGACACGGGAACGGACCGATAACCAGGTGACCGCAAACTGGAGAAGGACGAGGATTACCAGGCCGGCCACGCCTTGCACGATGGTGATCTCTTTCGAAAGCAGAATCGTCGCCAGGGTGGAGCCGAGCGCGATCGTAACGACGTAATCGAAGGCGTTCCATTTTGAGAGGGTGCGCTTCCCGCAGAGGCGCAGTAGGAGGATCAACAAGACGTAGGCGACCACGCCGGAGACGAGCGTCTTAAGGAGCGGAAACCAGCCGTCGAAGAACATGTTGCCTTTGAATCGTGCCCGCCCTTTGTGGCGCGCTTACTCTCGCTAACGCGAAGAGGTCGGCCCGCCACCGGAGCGCGCCGACGCTCCTTTAAAGGGTTACGGGACTTCACATATTGGAAATCCATCTGGCCGGCAGCGCTGGCCTCATCTGCGCGGGAACGTCCGCATTGCCGTCCAGTCGCGATCTAAGTGCAATGAAACTACCATCCAGCTCATTCAAACAAATCACCTTGTGCTCGATCGCTGCGGCTTCCGCGCTTGCCTTGAGTGCATGCGATTCCAAACGGGAAAACGCGCGCGAGGACGCCGCCGAACAGAAAGCCGATAACATAGAAAACAAGGCCGACGCGGTGCGCGACAGCGGCGAGAAAAAAGCCGATGCGATAGAATCGCAAAAAACGATGTCGAACGATCACTCGACCAACGCCACCATGGAAAACAAGGCCGACGCAACCCGCAACGCTACTGAGCAAAAAGCGGATGCGATGGAAAATAAGGCGGACGCGGTTCGCGATCAGAGCCCGGCTCCTACTCCCTAAGCAGAACGCACGTCACTGCGGTCGTATCCTGATTTTGGGGATACGACCGCGGTAAGCGCGAGCAAATGCGCACCACCGTGTCGATCTGTGGTTATCGCTGCGACAGGGATTTCGACAAACGGAACTTTTCCGCTTCAGGCCTCAGCGGTTAATAAGCACGTGGGCCGCGACCCTGGGTCCTGTTCGAAGCGGAATTTTCCCGGGACGAACCGACGAATCGGTTGAGCAGAGCATAGCCCGCCTTCAGGACGAGGAGTCGAAAGATCCAGCGAAAGATAAAGTTCATGTTTTTGTTCCAGTTTGGGCACCGCTGATTTTTTACGGCGCGGTCCGCGAGGAGATGGGGGTTTCCGGCGAGGCGCTGTCTATCAGAGAATCGCGGATCAACCGGCCCGCGACTGCTTCTCGGCAAGATATTCCACGCGCGCGCCCTTCCGATCCTGAACGGGCATGGGTTCCCGAAGTGAGAGGACTTACTGGCCGTCCGATCCTGCCGCCGCCCGCTCGTTAGGCCGGCCGGTCCCGCGCTCCGCCTCCCGTTTCGTGTTCTCTTCCGCCTCGGCTTTCCAGCGCGGCTTGGTCGCGCCCTCTTTCGGAGCGGGCCAGCCTTCCCGTTGCTGGCTACGATCGCCTTCGCCCGCTTCGGTCTGGTCGTGGAACAACTGCACCTGGGTGTCGTAAGGCATGTCGATCCGGCTTCGTCGAGGCCTTCCTTGATTGCCTGCAGGACCGCGGCCCGCACCTTCACCACATCGGCCCGACGGCTAAGCGTCCACCAACGGGCGCGGATTGTGACCCAGCTCGCCGCCAGGTCCCATGGCAACGCTTCGGGCGCGGGATCGCTTTCCACATCCGCCACGCCGGCGATGGCTTTCCTGACCACCTCGCAGGCGTCGCCGATGCCATCGCCGTAGCGATGCCGACGTCATATTGGCTCCGGCGTTTTTCATGCGCCGTCTTCACGAGCACGGCGTTGGTGTAGATCTGGCTGTTCGGAATCACGAGCCGCTGGCCATCGTAGGTCTTGATAATGGTAGCCCGGGTCTCGATGCGTTCGACCGAGCCTTCGTGGCCGTTGACCTCGATCTGGTCGTGAATCTCGAATGGTTGCCGGAGGAGAATGAGCAGCCCGGCGAGCCAGTTCTGCAGGATGTCCTTGAAGGCAAAACCGATCGCGACCGAGCTGACCCCGAGACGGCGATGAGGTCGCCCGGTTTCAGGGAAGGAATCACGATCGTGGCGGCGAGGAGAAAACCGAGCAGGAGGATCATCGCCTTAACGAAACCGCCGAGGACACTGCCGAGATTGCTCCGATTGCGGCGAGTGGCCTGGCCGACAATGAGGCGTTGCGCGAGCAAGGCCAGGCCATAAAAAATCGCGAGGAGGACAAGGGCGACGACGATGTTCGGCAACAGCCGGCTCGCGCCATCGACCCAGCTATCGAGCCGTGCGCGCGCGCCCGCCAGGCTAAAATCGACTGTCTGGGGCTGATCCTGCGGAGTGGCCGCAGCGAGCATGCGCAGGCTGAACATCGGCTACTTTAGCGGTTCCGGGCCTGATTCTCAATCTGACCGGTGCAAGGTGAAGAAAGTCAGCTCTGGGCGGCAGTTGATCCGCACCGGGAAAGTGCTGAACCCGATCCCGCGATTGACGTAGAGGCGGTTGCCGGGTTGGCCGAACCCATCGATCCAGCCATCGACGTGCACTTGCTCATCCGCCTGCAGCGCCATCCACGACCACGCTTCGGTAAAGGGGACGCGAATCTGTCCTCCGTGGGTGTGGCCGGCGAGCGCGAGTTGCGCTTTTCGGGGCGTTAAGTCGGCAAAGGAATCGGGATTATGCATGAAAACGATTCGCGGGGCCCCGGCGGGAAT
>JBBPZS010000046.1:0-7850 GCA_038198605.1 Chthoniobacterales bacterium
CCCCGGGTGGGGCCGCCCGCCGGCCGGGGGGGGTTATAATTCCTTCACTTCACCCCCCCCCCCCCCCCCCGCCCCCCCGCCCCCCCCCCCTACCGGAGCCTCGCCGGGGAGTCGTTAGGGCTTTTTCTTGAAGGCTTCGTCCCAGTTCGTGCCGCTGGGCGATTTGATCTGGCTCCCGGCCGGTTTGGCCGTGACGTTCGCGACCGCTGCCGGGGTGGCAAGGTTGGAGGTCGTGACGCCGCTGCCGTCGCCGGTGAGCAATTTCTTCAGGTCGGTCATGACCTTGTGCGGACCGACATAATTGCCGCTGACATAGCTGTCGGACAAGACTTCGCCTTTCTCGTTGAGCAGGACGAGACACGGGATCCCGGACCCGGCGTATTTGTTCAGGTCGCGGCTGCTTTTGACCGCACTGAAGCGGAGCGCGGGCCAGGGCATGGCCATTTCGGCCATGTATTTTTCCATCGCGTTGGAGGATTCGTCGCGGCTCATAAAGACGACCTCAAACTCGGGGTGGGCCGGTTTCATCTCGGAATAAAATTTCACCAGGTCGGGTGTGAACTGGTGACAGGGTCCGCACCAGCCCGCGGAATAATAGAGCGCGATGTATTTCGCTTTCGCCAGATCGGGCGCGGCAAAGGGCAGCGCCGATTTTCCGCGCAACGCGACCAGCTTGCCGTTGAGCTGGGCCGGGATGTCCTGCTGCGCCTGGGCGCCGACCGCGAGCAGAAGACCGAGGAGTGGGAGGCCAATCATTTTCATGGGCCAGTTGCTATCGGGTTGCCCGGGCCGCGTCAATCCCGGCGCGGATGACAGGCGGGCGCTCTGATGCGAATTTCCGCCGCGATGCGTGCCCGCCTCACAAAAGATTTCACCTTTGAAGCTGCCCAGACTCTTCCTTCCGCGCCGGAGGGTCACAAGTGTCGCAAAATGCATGGGCACAGTTTTAAGGTTGAAGTCTCGGTCGAAGGCGAGGTCGATCCGAAAGTCGGCTGGGTTTACGATCATGCCCGCATCGGTGCCGCGATGAAGCCGCTCGTCGCGCAGCTCGATCATTCCTATTTGAACGAGATCGCGGGCTTGGAAAATCCAACGATCGAACTCATGGCGGCGTGGTTCTGGGAAAAGTTGGCGCCGCAATGCCCGGGCCTGTGCGAAATCGTGATCCACGAAACGCCAACCGCGCGCTGCGTTTATCGGGGACCAGACCTGTAGCGGCGGTCTATGACCGCCGACGACCGAGATCGGCCGTCAATCGTTAGGCTAAAGCAACCGCAGTGTTGGTAGCCGGGGTTCGGCGGTCGCAGACCGCCGCTACAGCTTCAGTGCCGCGGGGCGCGGACCGTGCCGGTTTCGATCGCGCTCCGGCGTTGCTTGACCATCCGGCTGGCGATCTCATCTACCATCTGCTCAAGGAGCATGCGCAGATGGCTCCCGCGCCGGTAATCAGCCGGCGCGATGTGACGCACCCGATCGGCGTGGGTCGAAAGCTGGTAGCATTTCTTAAATCCAACCCGCTCCGGATCGTCCGGGTTATAGACCGCGATGGCGTGCCCGTCGTTCTTGCGCATGACGGTGAAACAAGGCACGTCGGTCGGCCCGTCGCCGAGGTAAATCATGTTCGGGAACGGGATCGGGCGAATGCCCGCTTCCATGTGATCGTTCACATCCTGCGACATATCGAGCAGGCCCTTGTTGATCCGAAAAAGGAACTGCGTTTTCTGCGTGTGACTGATGACCCGTTTCGGAAACGTGATCCGGCCCTGCTCGTCCTCGGCAAATTCGCAGCCGAAAATCGCTCGCACGTAAGGCGCGAGGCGGCTCCCTTCGATCAACACCTTCATCCCGGAAGAGATGATGTAATGCTCGACCGCGATGCCGTGCTCGCGCTGTTCTGCGCTCAGGAGGTCGTCGCGGAAATCGTCAAACATTTCCGGCAGCCCTTTGTAGAAATTCAATTTCGCGCCTAACGACCGCAGTTCGCCATTGGTTGGGCGATCCATCCCGAGGGTGTCGAGCAGCACTTTCATGTAGGCCAGCTCGCTGTCGTAGCCTTGGTCACGGACAAACTCCGAGCAGCGCCGCCAGAAGCTTTTGCCGTCGATCCCGAAAGTCGGAAAGACGACCTCGTCCTGCATGTAGCTCGGGCTCAGGGTCTGGTCGTAATCGTAAACGATCGCGATCGTGTTCTGTGGCGTCGACATGGAAAGGCAGACAGGATTAACAGGATTTACAGTGTTGGGGAGAAGAGAATCGCGAGGCGAAACTACTTGCCGTTGATCCGGCTCAGAAAATCCTGGAAGAGCGAGCCGTAAATCGTCCCGCGCTCGGGATGATATTGCACCGCCAGACCGAAAGGCCGATCCGTGAGGCGGAACTGCTCGATCACGTCATCGTTCGCCGACCAGGACTCGACCACGCAGCCCTTGGCCAGCTGATCGATCGCCTGATGATGCGAGCTGTTCACTTTCTCAAAACGATGCGCCGCCCCGGCATCGTTGCGCAGCGTCTGCACGTCGTGGTCTTTCTGGTCGGGCAGATTGTGGCCGGGAATATCGAGGCGCAGGGTGCCGCCGAGCGCGACATTGAGGAGCTGCATGCCCTTGCAAATGCCGAAGATCGGCAACCCGCGTTCGAGCGCGTTTTGCACCGCCGCAAATTCCCACTCGTCGCGCGGACGATCAGCCTCTTCCAGGATGGAAGGATCCGGCACCGGCTGCTGCAAAAATTCCTGCGCGATGTCGTTCCCGCCGGTGAGAAGAAGCGCATCCATCTCCGCCAGTTCCCCCGACTGCTGCGCGGCGTTCCAGAGTTTGATCTCCGGACGAGTTGCCACGAGCGGGTGAAAAAACTTCTCGTCCTTCGGTCGGATCCAGCTGGCCAGCGTCGGCATCGGCGAACTTGCGACTGCTGATCGGTGCTGTAAAGCGGCGCCAGCCGGCCGGGTCAGGTGCCGGCGCCACTTTTTGATTGACCCTTCGACCGCCGAGGCGCTTTCTAACGGGAACAACCAAAGGAGTTCCAATGGCGAAAAAGCCCACCAAGACGACCGCGAAAAAATCTCCCACCAAAGTGCGCGACCTGTCCGCGCGCAAAGATCCCAAGGGGGGCGCGCAGAAACGGGAGAACCCGGCCCTGGGCGGCGGCACCACGCGGACGCGTTCCACTTCGCGCGCTGGATCGCGGACGACATAGCGGGGGCAGGGCCGCCCGCGAGCTCCTGTTCGTGCCCGATCCCGCCACGCTAGGACGCCGTGAAATAATTGCCGAATCTAGAAGTCAGGAAAGCAGGAAAAAGCGTTGAATCCCGGCGGTCGATCCCGCGGCAAAATTCCGGGGAGCACGGGCTGTCAGCCCGTCGGTTTTGGCGGCCCGCCAAAACGAACTTCCGTCTTCGAGGTGCATTGCGGGCATCACGGATTCGTTGACTCGTCACCGCTCCCCCGGCCGGTTCAGCACAGACTGCGCCGGACGACGGGCTGACAACCCGTAAATCCCGGAAACATTGCGGCCGACACGGCCGCCGCTACACCAGCATCCGCGTCGCGTGCGGAGCGCCGACTTCCCGCTATCGTTCCTTTCCATGCCCGCGCCTGCCCTTACGACCAGCGAACTTTCCCATCGCTACGGCGAGCGCGTCGCGCTCGACAAACTTTCCCTCGAAGTCGCGCCCCGCGAAATATTCGGACTTCTCGGCCCGAACGGCGGCGGCAAAACCACCCTCTTTCGCATCCTCTCTACGCTCGTTAGGCCGACGAGCGGCTCCGCTTCCATTCTCGGGCTTGATCTCCTGCGCGAGACCGCGGCCTTGCGCAGCCGGATCGGCGTCGTTTTCCAGGCGCCGAGCCTGGACAAGAAATTGCGCGTCCGCGAAAATCTCGTGCACCAGGGGCATCTTTACGGATTGGCGGGGGCGGCCTTGCGCGAGCGGATCGATCATCTCCTGCTCGAGTTCAACCTGCGCGACCGCGCTCACGACCTGGTCGAGACCCTCTCCGGCGGGTTGCAGCGCCGGGTAGAGATCGCGAAAAGTCTTCTCCATCGCCCCGAACTCCTCTTGCTCGACGAGCCCTCGACCGGGCTCGATCCCGGGGCGCGGATCGATCTTTGGCAGACGCTTTACCGGCTGCGTGATCAACAAAACGTCACCGTCTGCCTAACGACGCACCTAATGGAGGAGGCGGCGCGCTGCGACCGGGTCGCGATTCTGGATCACGGACGCCTCGTTGCTCTCGACACCCCCGATGCGCTTTGCGCCGGGATCGGCGGCGACGTCATCAGCGCGCGCTCGAAGGACGCCACCTCGCTCGCTGAGCGAATCGTCGAGTCGTTAGGCGTGGAGGTCAGCGTCCTGAACGACGAAGTGCGAATCGAGCATCCGGAGGGAGCCGCTTTCATCGCGCGATTGATTGATGCTTTTCCGGGCGAGATCGATGCGGTCACCCTGGCCAAGCCGACCTTGGAAGACGTCTTCATCGCCAAGACCGGACGGCGCCTGAGCGAAGAGGAAGAACGGGATTGAACCACGGATGACACGGATGGGCACGGATTTGTTCCGGGGAGCACGGGCTGCCAGCCCGTTGGTTTTGGCGACCCGCCAAAACGAACTTTTTTCGGGCGCGGATCTGTCGGGGCGAGGGGCGATCCCCGGGGTTACGGACCGCCTTCTGCGTGATGTTCGGTGCAGGCTGCACCGAACGACGGGCTGGCAGCCCGTGCTCCCCGGGTAGCGCACTCGTCCCGAGTGCTGGCGACGGTCTTCCACCGTCGCGGACTTTCGGAGTCGCGGGGATGCAAAGGGAAAACCGCGCGCTCATGACAATCGTCTCGGCCAGGAAAGTTCGTCGCGCTGGAACAGCGCGACCAGCACCGAGACGTGTGCGCTACCCAGTTCGCGCTTCCGCCATCGCGGCCTGCTTTTTGCCCAGCCAGATGCTGAGCACGCACCAGACCGCCGCCAGCGGCGCAGCCACAAAGGAGATGCCCGTCAGGCCGAGCCCGAGCCAGGTGAGCAGGGTATAACTCCACGCCCCGACCTGGTCGCCCGTCCGATAGACAAAAGTATCGATGAAGCTCTTCGCTTTGTATTTGTCTTCCCGCCGCAAGACGGTGAAGAGCACCTCGCGCGCGGGCCGGGTGATCGCGAAATTTCCCGCGCGCCGCATCACTTGCAGGACGGCGAGGAACGCGAGCACCGGGAAAAAGCCCATCCCGATAAACCCGAACATGCTCAGGACCGGGAGGAAGGCCAGCGTCACCCCGACCCCGAACCACTTCAGCAACCGCCCCGTGATCAGGAGCTGGCCGAAAATCGTGAGCGTATTCACCACCAAGTCGAGCTGGGCAAAGAAGGCCGTGCGCGCCGCGCGATCTTGGAAATGCGCGCGGGTGATATCGGCCTGCTGGAAATAAACGAAGGTCGACGTGATCGCGTAGAGGAGCATGAACGCGCAGATGCCTAACAAGTAAGGCGACCGGATGACGTGCGTGACCGCGGTGATAATTCCGCCCCCGATCGGCTGCTCCGCTCCCGCCTCCTCCTTCCGCCTATCATCGTGCGCGTGCTCGTGCTCGATCCCCTCAGCGTCACGATCACGATCACGAGCATGAGCACGATTACGAAGGGGAAGATCTTCCTCAGCCGGCTGAATTGCGGGAAAGAATTTCACGCACCAAGGCGCGATCTCGAGACCCGCGGCCGCGACGAGGAGAAGATTCGCCGCGCCCAGGCGCTCGACCAGCGCCACCGTCAAGAGCGGCCCGGCGATCGCCCCCAGTTGCCCGCCGACCGCGATAAAGGCGAAAAGCCGCTTCGCCTGTTCGCTGTTGAACAGGTCGGTCATGAAAGCCCAGAACATCGTCACGACAAAAAGATTGAAGACACTCAGCCAGACGAAGAAGGCGCGCCCAATCCAGACGTTCTGCTGCGCCGGCGGGGTGTGGCGCATGAGGAAATAAAAAACGATCAGGTTGACGATGAAAAACCGGTAGGCAATTGGGAGAAATTTCCGGCGCGGCATCCGGGCGACGATGGCGGCGAAGGCAGCGTTCGCGAGCAGCGTCACGACCAGCGTGCCGGTAAACATCCAGGAGAGATTTTCCGCTCCGCTTGTCGCCGCGATGTCATCCCGGATCGGCCGGATGACGTAGTAGCTGCCGAGGATGACGAAATTAAAAAGCCCGGCGAGGAGGAGCGCGCGGACCTCGTTAGGCCGGACGTCGACTGCTTTGCGCAGGAGAGAGAGGCCGCGGTTCATTTTCGAAAAATGAGGGACCACCGGCTAACGATCACCCGCCCAGTGTATAGGCGGCCGTGCCGGCCGCAAAGACCTGCTCGATCGCATCTCGGCGAGCGCGAGGAAATCGATTTTCCAAATTTGGAAAACACGAAACCAGGGTTCCGTTCGGGGTCAGTCCTCACTTTTGACACTTTTCCTCCGCAGCAGATTCGAGACATGCGTCCAGCTCCCCATCTGCAAACGCGCCGCAATCCATTTCAAACTCATCGCGGTCTCGGACCGGAGTTGCCACGCGATCGCCACCTTGTCCGGATCGCTCTTCCGCCGCGCGCGCAGTTCGGCCTCGCCCCATCCGCGCCGGGTCAGCGCCGCGTTCACGATTCGTTGCGCCTTTTCCTCATCCGTCTCGGAACGCTCCGCCGCCCGGTGGCGTTCATCCGTTTTCACCTCCACCCGATCCAGCAGCCGGGCCAGGAAATCTTCCGCGCCGAAACGCCAGCCGCTCCGGATGCCGGCCTCCACCGCGAGCGAACCCTCCTCGAGGCGAGCCTCCATCCGGCGGGCAAGCTCCCGCAGGTTGCTCCGGCTCGTCCCTTCCAGCCCATGTTCGCCCAGCAGACGATCGCAGCGCAGCCACGCCGGTCGTCGCGCCGGCTGGAGATAGGAGGGGTAACTGCTCCAGGGATAACTCGCCAGGGAATCCCCCGCGGCAACCAGCCCCGCCCGCGCCGGATTCAAGTGCACGTAATCGCAGACCGCGCGCAAATAATCGGGCGTCTTCTCGTCGACGAGGAGCGATTTGTAGCGGCCGGCAAAGAGATGTCCGCTCAGGGCATGCCGGCGATTGAAGCGCATGGTGTAGGTGCCGAGGAGCCACTTCATTCCGCTGACCAGGTTGGCCCGCGGGGTTTCGATCACGAGATGAAAATGGTTTCGCATCAGGCAATAGGCGTGCACCTGCCAATCGGTCTTGGCGCAGGCCTCCCCCAGGGTGGCGAGGAACTGGCTGCGATCGGCCGGTTCGCGATAGATGTCTTCCCGGCGATCGCCCCGGCTGAGGAGATGATAAATGGCGCCCTCGTATTGAAGGCGAAGCTGGCGCGGCACGAGGGCGAGGCTAGCTGAGCGGGCGGAAGAGTGTCAATAGTGAGGACTGACCCCGCGAAGCGACGCTTCCAATTAGGCTGCAACCTCGCAATAGGAGGCCTGAGAGCGAGGCTCGGGAATCTGTTCTCCTGCCAGCCGCAAACCATCAATGTGAAACGCGATGGCATCGTGCATTTGACGCTCGACCTCGCGCTGCGTTCGACCGGTGGCAACGCAGCCCGGCAAATCGGGAGAATAGGAGGAGTAGCCGGTCGCGGTGTCTTCGATAATGATCAAATAACGGTTCATTTGAGTCCGGCTTGCTTCAGAATACTATTTTTCGTACCGGGCGCAAGATCATGGCCCGGTTTGCCCGAGATCGTCACCAGCCCGCGCTTGCTCGAATGCTTGTATGGGCGGTGGCTGCCGCGCGTCCGGTCGAGATACCAACCATCTTCTTCGATGAGTTTGATGGCTTCTCGGACTTTCATCCGCGCAATGCTGCTATCGTCCGCCTGAGCGTCG
>JBBPZS010000047.1:0-4254 GCA_038198605.1 Chthoniobacterales bacterium
AACGATCTTCATGAAATTGCGCTCGCGCAGTTCCCGCGCGACCGGGCCGAAAATGCGGGTCCCGCGCGGATTCAAATCCTTGTCGATGATTACGATCGCGTTGTTGTCGAAACGCAGGAGCGACCCGTCATCGCGCCGAATCGGCTTCTTCGTCCGCACCAAAACGGCGCGAACCACTTCGCCCTTCTTCACCGTGCCGGTCGCGCTCGCTTCTTTCACGTTCGCGCTGATCACGTCGCCAATGCCGGCCGCTTTCGCGCCGCCTTTGCCGATCACGCCGATCATCGTCGCCATCCGCGCGCCGCTATTATCGGCCACGTCCAATCTCGATCTCAGGTAAACCATAAAAGTTCCTCTATTTCTGGACCACTTCGACGAGGCGCCAGCGCTTCAGCTTGCTCAGCGGCCGCGTCTCCATGATCCGGACGGTGTCGCCCGCCTTGGCTTTGCTCTCCTCGTCGTGCGCGTAAAATTTCTTCTTCTGCTTCACGATCTTGCCGAAAGTGGCGTGCGGCACACGGGTCACTGTCTGGACGACAATCGTCTTGTTCATCCCGCTCGAGATCACCTCGCCAACGCGCGTCTTGCGCGTGCCGCGAGTTGATTCCATTGCCGGGTTTTCCTGTTTGGTCGCTTCGTCCATGATCGTTATTTCTTCGTCGCCGGCTGTTTGTTGCGCTCCGTCAGGACGGTCTCGACTCGGGCCACTTCCCGGCGCAAGAGACGCAAGCGGCTGGATTGCTCGAGCTGGCCGCTCTGCTGTTGCAGGCGGAGGTGCAGACTTTCCTGGCGCAGGTCGCGCTTTTTCGTGAGCAACTCATCCGTGCTCATTTCCTGGATTTCTTTAAATTTCATTTCTCGTTAGTCGTTAGACCGCGACGTGGTGGCGGGTGAGGAACTTGGTCCGGACCGGCAACTTGTCCGCGGCGAGGCGGAGCGATTCGCGCGCGACCGATTCCGGCACGCCATCCAGTTCAAAGAGGATGTTGCCCGGCCGGACCGTGGCGACCCAGTATTCCGGCTGGCCTTTGCCTTTACCCATGCGGGTTTCCGGCGGGCGCGAGGTGACCGATTTGTCGGGGAAAATACGAATCCAGAGTTTGCCTTTGCGCTTCATGTTGCGAGTGAGCGCGACACGGGCGGCTTCAATCTGAATGTTGGTGATCCAGGCGCGTTCCAGCGTCTGGAGACCGAATTCGCCGAAGTCGATCCGGAGATTACGCGAAGCCGTGCCCTTGCGGCTTCCCCGCTGGGTCTTGCGATACTTTACGCGTTTGGGCATTAATGGCATGACAGTGTCTCCTTAAAAAAATCGTTAGGCAGCAGCCGGTTCGGGCGCGGCGGCAGGGGTCGCCGCCGGAGCTTCTTCTTTTTTACAAATCCAGCATTTCACGCCGATTTTGCCGTAAACGGTGTTGGCCTCGGCGAAGCCGTAATCGATCGGAGTGCGCAGGGTGTGCAGAGGCACTTTGCCTTCGCGATACCACTCGGAGCGGGAGATTTCGGCGCCATTCAAGCGGCCCGAGCTGCGCAGACGGATGCCCTGCGCCCCAAAATCCATCGCGATCTGGACCGCTTTTTTCATCGCACGGCGGTAGGCGATACGGCGCTCGATCTGGAGCGCGACGTTCTCGGCCACGAGCTGGGCGTCGAGTTCCGGCGTCTTGATTTCCTGGATGTCGATCTTGACCTGTTTGCCCTTCGCCATCCGGGAAATTTCTTCCGTCATTTTCTCGATCTCGGCGCCTTTGCGTCCGATCACGATGCCGGGGCGAGCGGTATGAATGGTCACGCGGATGCTGTTCCAGGCGCGCTCGATAATGATCTTCGCGACCGCGGCAAACAGAAGCTTCTTCTTCACGTAGCCGCGAATCTCGATGTCGTTATGCAAAAATTCCGGCATCTCCTGGGGCGAGGCATACCAGCGCGAACGCCAGTCGCGGTTCACCCCGAGACGAAAACCGATTGGATTAACTTTCTGTCCCATGAATTAGCTTTCTGATTTTTCGGTGCCGGCCGGGGTTTCTTCGACAGTGGTCTCGGCTTTCGGCGCGGCCTTGGCCGTTTTCGCGCCGAGCGCTTTCTTCTTCTTCGCCCCGCCTGACTTCTTCGCTTTTTTGTCGCGCGTCTTGATCTCGATCTCGTCGGTCAAAATGATCCGGATGTGGGCGCTGCGTTTGCGGATGGTGCTGCCGCTGCCGCGGGCTCGCGTCATCATGCGTTTCATCGTCGGGCCTTCGCCCACGGTTGCTTCCTTCACCACGAGTCCGTCGACGCGCAGGTTGGCGTTGTTCTCGGCGTTGGCGACGGCACTCTTCAGCGTTTTGCTGATCATGGCGGCGGCCTTTTTCGGGCTGAACGCAACAAGGTCGAGCGCTGCCGAGACCGGCAGGCCCTGAATGGCGCGAGTGACTTCGCGCGCTTTGAACGCCGAAATCTTCGCGTAACGATATGTCGAGCTTACTTGCATTACTTTAAACTTAGTTCCGGGCGCGCATCCACCTGGAGACGATCACCCACTTTTATTTTTACCTTTTCCGAACCCAATTCCTGAATCACTGCTCCGCTGATTTTCTCCCGCACGTCCACGACCCGGAGGGTCGCGACCGTCTTTCCGCTCTGCACCACGCGCAACGGCATCCCGATCTTCACGCCCTGCTGCGCCCCGAGGTTGCCGACCACAAGCGACCACTCCTCCCGCACACTCAGGACCTTGCCGTCCATCAGGTTCGGCCTGGCCTCTTCGTTAGGCGAATCGTTCGCCCCCAGGAGCTGGCCGGTCGAGCGCAACTGCGCCTCCACTTCGGCCCGGGCCTGCGGATCTGCGCTCGCCGTGCTTTTCACGTAGCGCAGCACCGTCTCGGACATCTTCAGCAATTGCTCGCGATAAGCTTCCTTCTCCTTGTTCAGGAGTTGCAGGTCGCTCACTGCTTTTAAGAGACGCTGCTCAAGTTTGGCCCGGTCTTTACTGACCGACTCCACTCCGAGCGCGTCCATCCGCAATTGCAGCTCACTAAATTTCCGACGAAACAATTCCGCCTCCGCGTTGGAAACGACGAGACTTTCGGTCAGCGTCTTCCGGGTTTCGCGGTCGAGCGAGAGCTGTTTGCGCAAGAGATCGTTCTGCGAAAGCAACGTCTCCGACGTCACTCTCGCCTCTGCGATTTCAAGATTTGGATCTGACAAAGAACTATCTTCTGCCGCCAGCCCATGGGATGACGCCAGACACACCAGCACAACTGTGAGCCGGGGAACGAGAGCGGAGACTTTCATCTCATCCTCTCATTCCGCAACCACCAGTTGAACTACTTCGTCACCTTCGCGGTGTGCGACCCGTGCTTCTTAAAGATTCGGGTAGGTGAAAACTCGCCGAGTTTGTGGCCGACCATATTTTCGGTCACGAACACGGATTGAAAAATTTTGCCGTTATGGACGAGGAAGGTGTGCCCCACAAAATCCGGGGTCACCATCGAGCGGCGCGACCAGGTCTTAACTGGTTTCTTCACGCCGGAAGCGTTCATCTTGTCGATCTTCTCGAGAAGATGCGGCTCTACGAAAGGTCCTTTTTTTAACGATCTGCCCATAACAAATTAGCTCTTCTTCTTTCGATTAACGCGCCGGTCCTGCATGATGAAGCGATCGCTCGGCTTTTTCTTGGAACGGGTCTTGAAGCCCTTCGCCAATTGCCCCCACGGACTGGTCAAATGCTGGCGGCCACCGCCACCCTTCGATTTGCCCTGGCCACCGCCATTCGGGTGATCGATCGGGTTCATGACCATACCACGGACGGTTGGGCGGACACCCTTCCAGCGTGAGCGGCCCGCTTTGCCGCTGACCACGTTCATGTGATCGACATTGCCGACCTGGCCCATCGTGGCACAGCAGGTGTCGTGAATGCGGCGAATTTCGCCCGAAGGCAATTTCACCAGCGCGTAGCCGGCTTCCCGGTTGCTCAACGTCGCCTGTTGCCCGGCACTGCGCGCAATCTGGCCGCCACGACCGGGAGCGATCTCGATATTGTGAATCCCTGCCCCGAGCGGAATCTCGCTCAAAGGAAGTGAGTTGCCGACTCCTGGAGGAGCGGTCGGGCCGGACATCACCGTCGCACCGGGCGCGAGGCCATCGGGCGCGAGGATGTAGCTCATCTCGCCGTCTGCATATTTGATCAAAGCGATCCGCGCGGTGCGGTTCGGATCGTACTCAATCCCGACCACCTCTGCCGCAACGCCGTGCTTGCGACGCTTGAAGTCGACC
>JBBPZS010000048.1:0-4926 GCA_038198605.1 Chthoniobacterales bacterium
GAACTTTGAAAACACCGCCCCCGGAGAAAATAAGCCAACGTCTCGGTTGCGCTGCGTGCAAACCCATCTTTCTAGCAGCAAGACGGGAACGGGCTGACAGCCCGTGCTCCCCAGACTCTCTCGCGACACCGCGCCTGATTTCCAAAATCCAAACATGACAAGTTACCTCCAATTTTTGAGAGGCGGACTCGTCACTTGGGAGTGGCGCTGCCCACAACTCTCATTCTTCTTTTTTGCGAAGAAGTTTTGTCGCAACGCGTCCGGCAGAAATTTCGGCGGTCATAGACCGCCGCTACAGGGCGCGACACGAATGAGGTGGAGCGGGCAAATATTCTGGCTCCTGGCTTACGGCGTTCGCCTAACGACTCACGCACACCTTCTTCCCGCCTTCACCGTCGGCCCGCTCAAGGCAGGCCTAACGATTGGCTCGTGGAAAGTTGTATCCAGTTACAGCAGCGCAACTGCTCCCGGTTTGCACGGGATTTCTCGCGCCGTTCCACTGATCAACCCCGAACGTTTTCGGGGTTAAACTCGCAAAGAACTGGCCGACAAGTAGCGGCTTGCGCTTCCCCGCTCAAGATTTATCTGTCAACTTCCTCGAAACCGCGCCTTGAACTCGAAAAACCTTCATTATCTCGTCACTGGCGGCGCTGGCTTCATCGGCTCCAATCTCACCCTCACCCTGCAGGAGAAATTCCCCGAGGCCCATCTGACGGTGATCGACGATTTTCGCTCCGGCGATTTCAAGAACTTGCTCGGCTACCGCGGCGACTTTGTCGCGGCCGATCTGTCATCGCTCGATTGGGCGGCGCAGTTCGGTGAGGAAAAATTCGACGGCGTTTTTCATCTTGCTTCCATCACGGACACGACCGTGCACGACCAGTTCCCGCAGGTGCACGACAACGTGGAGAGTTTTCGCCGCTTGCTCCGTTTCGCGCGACCGCATCGCACGCGCATCGTTTACGCCTCCTCCGCTGCCACCTACGGCGCGGCCAGTGGGCTGAATCTCGAAAGTCACGAAGCGGCGCCGGCTAACGTTTACGCCTTTTCGAAAGTGATCATGGATAACCTCGCCCGGCGCGCGGTGGCGGATGATCCGGAGTGGAAAATCGTCGGCCTGCGTTATTTCAATGTTTACGGCCCGCGCGAAGCGCACAAAGGCGTTCCGGCGAGCATGATTTTGCATCTCTCGCGCCAGATCCGGGACGGCAAGCGGCCCCGCATTTTCAGACAAGGCGAGCAGAAGCGCGATTTCGTTTATGTGAAGGACATCGTACAGGGCACGCTTCGCGCGATGGAGGCGAAGGAGAGCGGGATTTACAATCTTGGCTCGGGCGAGGCACGTTCCTTCAATGAGCTGATCGAGATTCTCAACAAAACGTTAGGCACGACCTTCGAGCCGGAATATTTCGACAACCCGCACGCCCATTACCAAAACCACACCGAGGCCGACCTCACCAACGTGCGCAAAGCGCTTGGCTACGAGCCGCAATTTCCGCTGGAAGCCGGCGTGGCCGATTACATGAAGTGGTTGTATCCCGACTGACCAAAGCCGCCCAAGCAATGAAAGCCAAACGACGCTCTAAAAGCCCCGAAGAGACCAACGCCGCGCTCGGGGCCAAGAAAGGTCCGGTCTCGAAATTTATCGCGCGGAATTATCGCCACTTTAATGCCGCCGCGTTGCTCGATGCCGCCAAGGGCTATGAGCAACACCTCGCCACCGGCGGCAAGATGCTGATGACGCTGGCGGGCGCGATGTCGACCGCCGAACTCGGCATTTCGTTGGCCGAGATGATCCGGCGCGACAAGGTGCACCTGATCGTCTGCACCGGGGCGAACCTGGAGGAAGATATTTTTAATCTCGTCGCGCACGATCACTACGAGCGGGTGCCGCATTATCGGCAGCTTACGCCACAGGATGAGGAGCAACTACTCTCGCGACACATGAATCGCGTGACCGACACGTGCATCCCGGAGATGGAGGCGATGCGGCGGATTGAGAAAGCGGTACTCGAAGAATGGGTCGCGGCCGACCGCGCCGGAGAGCATTATTTCCCGCATGAGTTCATGTACAAGATTCTTCGCAGCGGGAAGCTGAAGAAGAGCTATCAGATCGACCCGAAAAATTCCTGGATGGTGGCGGCCTGCGCAAAGAATCTGCCGATCGTGGTGCCCGGCTGGGAGGATGCGACGCTCGGCAATATGTATGCGGCGGCGGTGATCCGCGGTGACGTGAAGAACGTGCACACTGTGCGCACTGGCATCGAATACATGACCTGGCTCGCCGATTACTACACGAAAAACTCGAAACGGCTGCGCAACCGGGAGGGCTCAATCGGTTTCTTTCAGATCGGCGGCGGCATCGCCGGCGATTTCCCAATCTGCGTCGTCCCCATGCTGCACCAGGATCTCGAGCGCACCGCAGTACCGCTGTGGGGGTATTTCTGCCAAATCAGCGATTCGACGACGAGCTATGGCAGCTACTCCGGCGCCGTTCCGAACGAGAAGATCACCTGGGGCAAGCTCGCGCCCTCGACTCCGAAGTTCGTGGTCGAGAGCGATGCCACCATTTGCGCGCCTTTGCTTTTCGCATGGGTGCTCGGGCAGTAAGAACTAGCCTTCCCAGAAAAACTTCGTCGGTCGTTCCATCTCCGCCGCGAGACTGCGATGGACCGGGCAGCCGAGCGCCGTTTTCTCGAGCAGCTCGCGCTGCGGATGATCGGGTGGGAGCGGGATGTGCACTTCAGTCGTTAGGCGGCTGATCCGGCGCGGATCGCTCGCCATTTCCTTCTGCACCTGCACGGTCATGCCTTTCAATTCCACGCCGTGCCGTTCGCCCACGATGGCCATGGTCGTCGCGATGCAGGTCCCGAGCGCAGTCCCGACCAGGTCGGTGGGAGAGAAGGCTTCGCCTTTTCCCTGGTTATCGGTCGGCGCGTCGGTCGCGAGCTTGGCGCTGGAAGGACCGTGTGTCGCGTTGCAGTGAAAACCGCCGGTGTAATCGATCGAAATCTGAACCATGCGAAATCATCCGACGCTCCGCCGGAATTAGCAAAAGCCGCTTCGCCTAACGTTTGCCTTCAACCAGCGGACGCTCCTGCAGGCGATCGCGATGTTTCTCGAGCTCTTCCCGGAAGGCGGCCGTCAGCATCGGATCGTGCAGGATGTTGAGATCGGAATTGTGCGCCGCGACGTCGTCGTTTTCCCAGCTCTCGTTCCACCAACAGAAGCCAATGACCGCCGGCCAGCGCCCGGCAAAAAGATCCTACAAAGCCGCCCGCGCCCAATCCGCTGCTTTCACTTTTCGATTGTGACTGTCGCAGCCAAACTCCGCCACGATGATCGGTTTGTCGGGCGCGAGCTTCGTTAGGCGCGGATAGACGCGATCGATTTCTTCGCGAAAACTTTCCACTTCGGCGGTCCGTGGCGTGAGCGGCCCATAGGCGCTGACCGCCAGCCAGTCGCAGTATCCAGCGCCTGGGAAATAGTTTTCCATCCGGTTCCAGAGCGTCGCAGGCACATCGTCCCAATTGACATGCCAGACCCATTGCAGGTTATCCGCCCCCGCCGCCCGCATCACCTCGACGATGTGCCGATAGGCCTGGACATAGAGCGCGGGACCGGCCGCGCGGCCGTGCCATTTCCCATTCCAGGAAAACCATTCGCCGTTCGGCTCCGTGCCCCATTCGTTCAGGATGGGATGGCGAAACGCCCCCGCGCTTTCCGCCCAGCGCTTCAGGTCTTGATCAAAAACCCCGGCGCAGATTTTCGCGAGCGTGAATTCTTTCGTGGATCAAGAACTGGTAGGGCGAGACTCCGTCGAGCCTGAAGCTCCGCTTCGCCGCGTCGCACACGCCCCGGCTCGACAGAGTCTCGCCCTACCGGAGCCAACCTGCCCCGCGCGAAGGAACCTCGCCCTGCCGCCAGAAGGCGTCGGCCCCGTTTGGTCCAGGGTCGAACGCCGCATCAGGCGGAGATAAGGGATCTTGCCTAACGACCGAATCCACTGGCAGGTCGCGCTCGGAAGGCGCGCGATTCGAACCAGTTGTCGGAGAAATAAACCCAAGCGGTCTTCTGCCCGAGCGCTTTTTCAAATCGCGCCACGTCGCCCGGGGTGACGTTGTGCTCGTTGGCGTCGTCGCTCCCCGGCGTCGGCGCGCTGTAGAAAAAACCTTGGTAGAGCTTCCCAGCGGTGGGCGGAAGGATCGGTGCAGCCCTCCCCGCCGGAGCTCCGCCGCCAAGACCGGCCGCCAGCAGCGCAAGGATGACGATTCGCTTCAACCTTGTCCCAGCCAAATGATCCCGGCGATGACCACCAGGAAATACGGCACGAGCGAGGCCGCGCCGGGATATTCTTTCGCCATTCGCTGGCCGAAGAAAAGCGCCAGAAGGGCAAACCCGGAGAGGATCACGCCGTAAAAAGCGATCGTCGCGTCATGCCGGACCAAGACCATCACGCAACCGATCGCGCTCAGCGCTCCGGCGGCCAGTTCCAGGATCGTGATCACGCCGAGGAGCAGCGGGACCATCCGGGCGAGCGGGCTTTTCGCGAAGTGCCCGGTGAGCCAGTCGAGGTTCCCCTTCCGATCGATCACCTTGTCGATTCCGGATTGGAGAAAAAGAATCGCGAAGAAGGCAGAGATGAGCAGTTGCAGGACAAAGACCGCTCCGGCAGAGGAATGGAGAATGGACATGGGCGGATTCTACCGGCCTGGTCAAGAAACGCCATTTTCTGTTCCGGCTCGCGAAACCTGCTCCTACTCGATGGTGTAGCGGCGGGGGGGGGGGGGGCGCACCCGGGGCGGGGGGGGGGGGGGGGGGCCCCCCCCAAGGGGGGGGGGGGGGGGGGGTCACCCCCCCCCCCCATTGGGCGGCCCCCCGCGCCACCGCAACACCGCTGAAGCCAGCTCGAGCGCCAGTTGAAAA
>JBBPZS010000049.1:0-22798 GCA_038198605.1 Chthoniobacterales bacterium
GTCACCCAACCGGTAGGTGAGACATTGCAGCCGCGGGCTGGCACCGCCGAATCTCCGCCCCGCCCCCCCCCCCGGCGGTCAAACCCCGCCGCTACAGAGCACGCCACAACTTTGCCTCATCTCACCACTGGCGAGCACTAGTGGAAAACGAAGCCGGTCGCGGTCACGACCTTGCCGTCGCGAATGAGAGCGATATGCTTTTGTGCGCCGGTCGGAGCGCCGAAGATGTTGCGGGCGTTGACCGAGAAATCGACCAAAAATCCGCTGACTTTCTGGCCTTTGCCAACGTCCAGTTCGCCGGGGCGCGGCTCTCCCAAAAATTTTATTTCCGCGCTCCGCGGATCGCCCAGGCTGGTGTTGAGCCAGGTGGTGATGATCTCCTTGTAGGCCGCGGGGTAGGCACCGTAAACCGCGTTCGGGGCCGGAACATTTTGCGCGTGACCAACCACGGGAAAGAGGGCCAGGCATAATACGACGAAGAGCCATTTCACTTGCCTTTGCACAACTCAAAATAGCCGTGAGCTCCACCGAAGTCGAGGCCCGCAAAAGGAACTTCTCTTTCCCGGCGCACCCGCCTATGCGTCGTGGATGAAATCCGTTTTCTTCGTCCTCGCGGTTTCGCTCGCGCTTCCCTTCTCGCTCGTCTGCGCGCAATCGTCATCGGCGCCCGCCCCCCTAACGACTGCGCCAGTCAAGGCCGGCTTGCTCGATCCGGCGGCCGCCACCCGCGCCTGGCTCGAGACAGTCCCGGCGGAGAAACGCGCCCGCTCGGACGCGTATTTTGAGGGACGCTACTGGCTCATTCTTTGGAATTTTCTCCTTGGCGTTGCGATCGCGATCTTTCTCCTCGCCAGTAGGCTCTCGGCGCGGCTGCGCGATTTTGCCGAGCGGATAACGCGCTCGAAAATTCTCCAGCCCGCGCTTTACGCGGTTCCTTACGTCCTGATCGTTTATCTCCTCAGTTTCCCGCTGCTGGTTTATTCCGATTTTTTTCGCGAGCACACCTACGGCCTGGCCAATCAAAGCTTCGGCCCGTGGTTTGGGGAACAGCTCATCGCTCTCAGCCTCGAAGTTGTGGTCAGCGGTCTGCTCTTAATCGCGCTTTACGGGGTTTTTCGCCGCGCGCCGCGCATTTGGTGGCTCTGGGGAAGCGGCCTCGGCTTTCTTTTTCTCGCCCTGCAAATGTTGATCGCGCCGGTCTTCATCGCGCCGCTTTTTAATACTTATAAACCGCTGACTGATCCAAAAGTCAGCCAACCGATTTTGGCCATGGCGCGGGCCAATCAGATTCCGGTGGACCAGGTCTTCGAAGTGGATGCGTCGCGCCAAAGCAAACGGGTCAGCGCCAATGTCTCCGGGCTTTTCGGGACGACGCGAATCTCGCTCAACGACAACCTGCTCACCCAATGCACTCTCCCGGAAGTGCGGGCGGTGATGGCGCATGAAATGGGTCACTACGTGCTCAACCACGCTTTCAAGTTGATCCTTTATTTCAGCATTTTCGTCGCTGGCGCGTTTGCTTTTTCGTTTCTCTTTTTTGAAGGTGCGCTCCGGCGGTGGGGGCCGCGCTGGGGAGTTCGCGGCATTGCTGACCCGGCCGGTCTGCCACTCCTCGTCCTCCTTTTCACCGTTTACTTTTTTCTTCTCACTCCCCTCGCAAACACCGCCATTCGCGTGACGGAACGGGAGGCGGACGCCTTCGGGCTCAACACCGCGCGCGAAGCAGATGGCTTTGCCAGGGTCGCGCTGAAACTCGGAACCTATCGCAAGCTCGATCCCGGCCCGCTGGAAGAGATGATTTTCTTCGATCATCCGAGCGGCCGGGCCCGGATCCGAATGGCGATGGACTGGAAAGCGGCCAAGCTGCCGGCCGGAGACGCCGGAAAGCCGTTAGGCATCACCCGGTAGGGCGAGACTCCGTCGAGCCGGGGTGGGGCTACCGTGGTCGCAGAGCGTCATGCGTCACAATTCAGAGCGGACCATCTGGATCGAGAATTCGCTCCCGGGCGGTGCGCCCTCTCAGGCTCGACGGAGTCTCGCCCTACCGGGGCGCGGGCGCCGCTGCCGAGGGAGATGGTGTCGACTCGTTAGGGGCGAGCGCCTTTTCGAGCAGGTCGGCCAGGCGCCATCCCGCCAACTGCAGCTCCTGCTGCACCATCCGGGCGGACCATTTGCTGTAGGAAAGCCCGTCCTTGGTCGCCTCTTCCAGCATTTCGCCGTCGCCCACCATTTTTTCGCGGTCGAGCTTGGGCGCGACATTTTGATAACGCAGACGGGCGTGGGCCTGGCGCGCGAGTGGCAGGACCTCGTTCGCCCATGCCTCCGGATAATCGCGCAGCGGCAGCTCGGCCGGCAGCCGCGAATTCTTCGGCTCCTCTTTCGCGAGGCGAGCGCTCAATTCCTTTTCCGCGGCGTCCATCTTCGCCTTGCGTTCCTCTTTCGGCATCGTGTCGGGGAATCGCGGCAGGTTTGCGTAGACGGTGTCGGCATCCCAAAAGCTGTGCAGCCGCGGGTCCTTCTTCCGCGGCACGACGTCGCGCGTCAGCTTGAGGCGGAGCGAATTTCCGCCCTCATCCGGAAAGCTTTCGCCGCCGCGCTGGGGATCGACCGGCTGCCCCTTGGCGTCAAAATATTGCGCGCCGACATGGAGGGGTTGGTGGATGTCGCCGACGTAATGGGCGAGCAGGATGAGCGCGATCGGCCGGGTGATTTTGCGCGCGTTCTCCTCTGGTTCCTTGCCTTGGAGGACGGCAATGCAAGAGCGCATCGTGTGCACGATGTCCCACTGGCTGCGGCCGACTTTGCCCGCGCCATACTTTGCTTCGCCGACCAATGGCACATCGGTGTAATGGAACCAGTGATGCGACGGCACGGGTGACTTCTCATCGGTCGTCGGTGGATTTGCTTTCCAGAATGCGCGCAATTGTTCCGCGATTTTGGGATGCGAGGAGAAATATCTTTGCACCTTTGGATCGTCGATGCCGGGCTTGTCCCACTGCTTGATCGTGTCGGCCATGAGCGAGGCCTCCTCCAGGGTGTAGCCATCGAGCAATTGGGATACGCGCGCGCCGGTCGGGGTCCCGGCCAGCTTCTGGTCCGCGATCGCGCCGATGATTTTGTGGCCGTCCGGACCATAGGCGCGGGCGGAATGGGCCAGACCGGAAGCGAAGAGCAGGAGGCAAAGAAATAGATTCTTCATGAACGCGCCTAACGACAACGGACAGCCGCTGACTGTATCGCGGATTTCGCAAAGTGCATTCGGCGCGGCCCGCTGCGCCCGTGGTCGCGGTCAGGTGCCAGCCTAACGACTTGCGGCCAGGTTCTTCGCGCTTTCGTCTTCCAGCTCGAGCGGCTGCTGTTGGACCGGGGCCTGCTCCCGTGTCGGCAGAGTCTCGCCCTCGGGCTTGGCCGCGGTCAGGCGCATCCCGACAAGCCGGCTGATGCCGCGCTCTTCCATCGTCACCCCGTAAAGGATGTCGGCTTTCGCGATCGTCCGTTTGTTGTGCGTGATGATGATGAACTGGCTCTGCGCGATGAAGCGATCGAGCATCTTGATGAAACGATTGATGTTTGATTCATCGAGCGGCGCATCCATTTCGTCGAGGATGCAGAACGGGCTCGGCCGCACCATGTAGATGGCGAAGAGAAGCGCGACCGCGGTCATGGTGCGTTCGCCGCCGGAGAGGAGCGAGACGCTTTGCAATTGTTTGCCCGGCGGCTTGGCGATGATGTCGATGCCGCAATTGAGCGCGTCGTTTTCGTCAAGGAGCGCGAGATCGGCCCGGCCGCCGCCGAAAAGCTCGGCGAACATTTCGCGGAAGTTGATCCGTACCTGGGCGAAAGTTTCGGCGAAAAGTTTCTCCGTCGTTTGGTTGATCCGCGCGATGACGTCGAGCAGCTCGCGGCGCGAGTTCGTCAGGTCGGCGTTCTGGGTTTCGAGGAAGGTGTGGCGTTCCTCAAGCTCGTCGTACTCATGCACGGCATCGAGGTTAACCGGACCCATCGCATCGAGCTGACGGGTCAGCTGTTCGATCATTTCGCGGAGTTGCGTCTCGTCGAATTCTGCAGCCTCGTCCGCGGACGTTTCGGTTTCCGCCTTGCCGCGCTGCTTCATCTGCGCGCGATAAGTTTTGGCGAAGGCGTAGCGGTCGGGAGAAAATTCGCGCAGGTCGACCTGGTAACGCCGCATGACGTGCTCCGCCAGGCTTTCGATCTTTAACTGCATCTGCGTCAGGCGCACTTCTTCCTTGCCCCGCGCGTCATGCAGATCGCTTAACGCCTTACGCCGGTTGCGCAGATCGGATTCCAGATGGTTGACCTCCGCCAAACGCTCGGCGCGCCGGGCGGCGATTTCGTTCACGGCTGATTCCGCCGTGATCAGCTCGCCGCTCTTTTCCTCGATCGACTGCTCGGCCGCGGTCGTCTCTGTTGTCTGCTGCTCGCGCCGCGCCTGGTAGCTTGCGATGTCCGCCCGCCGCGAAGCGATGAGCTCCGAAAGCTCCGCTTTGCGCGTCGTCATCGGCTGCCGCTGGGTGCGCAGGCCTTCGTGCCGCTGCCGTTCCGTCGCGACGGCGAGGCGCAGCTCGTTTAGTTGCTCCGCCAACTCGTCGTCGCGCAGACGAGCCGTCTCCGCCGCGGACTGCACCGCGGTCTGGCGCTGGCGTGCTTCCTCGAGGAAGGAACGTTGCGTGTCCGCTTCCGCTTCGAGTTGTTGCACCCGTTCGGCCGAGCTGTGCAATTGCTGGTCGAGAGTCGTCCGCTCCCACTCCAAGGCATCGACTTTGCGCGCGGCTTCGTGCAATACGCGCTCGATCGCGGTGATCTGCAAGGCTGCGGCGGAATGCGCGCCGCGCGCCCCTTGATGTTGCTCGCGAATTTGGTCGAGCCGTTCCGCTCTTTCGTTCAGGCGCGCTTCAATTTCTTCGCGGCGGGTCTGGAGAATCTGCCGATCTGCGAGGAGGGCGCGATGTTCCGCGGCGAGCGCGGCGATCTGCACTTTGCGGGCAAAAAGAGAACTGTTTTCCTGGCTGACCCGGCCGCCGTAGATGACGCCCTTGGCGGAGACGAGCTCGCCCACGAGAGTGGCGAAGGCGAGAGCCGGAAATTCGAGTTTCAAGCGCTGCGCTTGATCGAGGTCGGGCACGAGGACGACCTCGCCTAACAAATGCCTAACGATTGCTTCGAGGGCGGCGGAAGCGTGCACTTTTTCCGTCGCCCAGGCGATTGCGCCCGGTGGCAGCTCTCCGCGCGCCGAGAAGGCTTCGATGCTCAGCTCCGGAACGATGAGCGCGGTCTGCCCGAGTTTACGGGCGGAAATGGTGGCAATGATCTCGCTCGCCAGGGCGGAGTTTTGCAGGACGATGGCATGCAGGTTTCGGCCGAGGGCGGCTTCGACCGCAGGAATAAATTCTTCCTCGACTTCGATGAGCGAAGCGAGCGCGCCAGTCAACGCCGGGAGGATGCGCTCGGGTTCGTCGAGACCGCGCAGGATAGCCTGCGAACCTTCGGTCAGGCCCTCGCCTTCGGCGTTGAGCTGCTGCAAAATTTCGAGCCGAGAATGACGCTCCGCGATGGCGCGATCGCTCGTCATGAGCGCGGTCTCGGCTTCGCGCAGTTGTTGTTGTTGCCGGTTGAGTTCTTCTTCCGCCGCCGGAATTTGCGCGGCCAATTCCTGCACCGTCTCGTGCTGCTCCTCCGCACTCGTCTTGCTCGTGCCGAGTTCCGCGGCCACCCGGTCGCGCGCGCCGGAGGCTTCGCCTAACGACAAGCCGAGTTCCGCCAGACGCGGCTCGGTCGCGGCGCGGCGGGAGACGGTCCCGGCGATTTCCGCTTCCAGATCGGCCAGCCGGTTTTCCGCTTTCGAGATGGCGAGCTCGATTGTCTGCAATTCGCGCTCGCTCTCCTCCCGCTCGCGCCGCACTTCGGCGGCGCGGGTGTTCAGTTCCGCCAGCTCGGTTTGTTTCGCCGCGAGGAGCCGCTCGGTTTCGGAAAGAAGGAGGTCGGTGTCGTGAATCTCCGTCTCCTGTTGCGCGAGCTTGCCTTCCGCGGTCGTGATATCTGCCTCGTAGCGCTCGATCAGCGAGTTCAGCTCCTGCGCCCGTTCCCGGTTGAACTCGATCCGGTTGCGATGCGAAGCGATTTCGTTTTGCAGACGCTGCACTTCGCTGCGCGCGGCGTTGATCTGCGCGTCGACTTCCTCGAGCCGCCCGCGATGGGCGGCGACTTCGTTTTCCTGCGCTTCAATCGCTTCCTCGGTCGTGCGCTGGTCTTCATCGAGACGCACCGTGGCCGCGCGCGACCGCTCCATTTCGGCCTCGAGCAGATCGAGTTGGGCGCGGGAATGATGCGTATCGAGCACATGCAGGTCGGCCATGAGCGCCTGGTAGCGGCGCGCCTTGCCGGCCTGGCGCTGGAGCGAGCCGATCTGGCGTTTCACTTCCTTGATGATGTCGCTCAGCCGCAAAAGATTGGCCTCGGTCGCTTCGAGTTTGCGTAGCGCTTCGCGCTTTTGCCCTTTGTATTTCGTGATCCCAGCAGCTTCTTCGAAAACGGCGCGGCGATCTTCCGGACGCGAGCTGAGGATCTGATCGATCCGGCCCTGCTCCATCATGGAATAGGCGCTGCGCCCGATGCCGGTGTCGGCGAAAAGGGCCTGGATGTCTTTCAAACGGCAGACCGTTTTGTTGAGGAGATATTCCGAGTTGCCGTCGCGATAGACGCGGCGGGTAACGCGGACATCATGCCAGTCGACCCCGAGTTCGGTCGCGCAATCGGTGAAGGTGAGGGAGACCTCCGCGTAACCAACCGGCTTGCGCGAATCGGTGCCGTTGAAAATGACGTCGGCCATTTCGCCGCCGCGCAGCGCCTTGGCCGATTGTTCGCCAAGGACCCAGCGGACCGCGTCAAGGACGTTGGATTTGCCGCAGCCGTTAGGCCCGACAACGGCGGTGACGCCCTCGTGGAAATTGAAGACGGTTTTATCGGCGAAAGATTTGAAGCCGAAGAGCTCGAGCGATTGGAGATGCATGATGGAATCTCCGGGGTGCATACAGCCAGCGCCGGAGGCTGACAAGCAAAATAAACGCTATTTGCAGGGGCTGCTGCGGAGGCCCGGCACAAGATGTGGTATGCGCTCTTTTAGGCCGAGTGCTTTCTCATTGCCCGTTGCAAAAGGAACAGAATCGATGCCGCTGCTAGGACGACGGCGGTAATGGTCAGTTCCTGTCGAGTCGCCTGAGCCAAAATCGCCAGGCTGATGGCGATGCCCATGACGGGGAAGACCCAGGCGCCGGCAAAGTGAAAGGGTCGGCCCGGCGCAGGCATATCGCGCCGCATCAAAAGCAGCGCTGCTCCACAGGAGAGAACGTAAAGAACCAGAACGGCGACGTTCGAGAGAATGGCCAAGTGCTGAAAAGTGGAGCTGAGGGAGAGGAATGCGGCGATCGCGCAATAGACCAGGATCGCGATGTCCGGTGTGCGGAAGCGCGGATGAACATGCGCCAGAACCTTGGGCAGGAAGCGATCGCGCCCGAGCGCGAAGAGAACGCGTGGCGAGCTGAGAATGTCGCTCGCGAGAAAACCAAACGCGGAAATGCTGGCACCGGTCAGCATCAGGTTGCGGCCGGGTTCCCCGAGGAAAAGGGAGGCGGCCTGAGCAAGAGGGGCGGTGGAAAATTTTCCGAGGCTGTCGCCGAGCAGACCCTGCGCGACCAGTTGGATGAGGAGGTAGAGGACAGTCGTGACGCCGAGAGCGAGGTAAATCGCGCGCGGGACGGTGCGCGAGGAATCTTTCACTTCGCCGCTCGGCATGAGCGCGACCTCGATGCCGACAAAGGCAAAGAGCAGGAGGAGCACGCCGCGGCCGAGGGGCTGCGCACCCGGCCAGGTGATCGTTAGGGCATCTGTCCGGTTCACGAAAAAGATGCCGGCCGCGACGAAGATGAAGAGCGGCACGAGCTTGGCGATGGTCACAACCCAGACCGCGCGAGCGCCGGATTGAACGCCGCGGATATTGATCCAGGCGAGCGCGCCGAAGACGAGCAGGACGACGAGGAAGTGCATGGCGCCATGGGCAAAAATCGGCGCCATCGCTCCGATCGTGTCGGCGAAAAGAGCGACGATTCCGGAAGAAGCGAGAATCGCAGTCAGAAAATAGAGAACGCCGGCGATGAATCCGAGGTAACGCCCGAAGGCAGCCTCGACATAGGCATAGAGTCCGCCGGTCGCCGAGACGCGGCTCCCGGCGAGGGCGAAGCAGGTGACAAAAATCGCCATCGCCGTGGCACAGATACGGAAGGCGAGGGGTGCGCCCGCTCCGAGTTGCGCGGCGACGAGGGCCGGGAGGGCAAAGATGCCCGCGCCCACGGTTGAATTGATGATATTTGCCGCCAGGCTCGGAACGCCGAGGGCGCGGACCAATTGGTTTTCCTCGGCCAGGGGCGCGGGTGCGTTCATGCGTCGGAGGCTGCGCAAGTCGAGCGCCCGCGGCAAGTCGTTAGTTGTCGTCCCGCGAAGCTGCTCTACTCTTCGGGATGCGCGATTCTTATCTCGAAGAGTTCTTTACCTTTCTCCGATTTCCCAGTGTCTCGACCGACGATGCCTACAGCGAAAAGCTCGGTGAATGCGCGCATTGGCTGGTTGAAAAACTGAACGGAATCGGCCTTGAGACGCAGCTCGTTTCCACTCCGGGTCATCCGATAGTCTGGGCGAAAAATAAACATCAGCCGGGTCGCAAAACGGTCATGCTCTACGGCCACTACGACGTCCAGCCGCCCGATCCGCTGGAACTCTGGGATTCGCCGCCGTTCGATCCGGTTTTGAAAAACGGCTACGTCTTTGCGCGCGGCGCGACGGACAACAAAGGCCAGATCTTTGCCCACATCCTCGGCATCCAGGAGATGATGGCGGAGGATGGCGATCTGCCGGTCAACCTCCACCTCATCATTGAAGGCGAAGAGGAAGTCGGGAGCGACAACCTGCCGAATTTCCTGAAGGAACATCGCGACGAACTGAAGTGCGACGTGGCCGTGGTCTCCGATACCGGGATGATCGCAAAGGGTGTGCCGACTCTGAGCTACGGCCTGCGCGGCGTGACCGCGTGTGAAGTGCGAGTGACCGGCTCGAAGATGGATCTGCACTCGGGCGTCTTTGGCGGCGCGGTCGCAAACTCCGTCACCGCGCTGGTTCGTTTGCTCGCGACTTTGCACGACGAGAATGGCCACATCGCGGTCGAGGGTTTTTACGACGACGTGAAACCACTCGAGGAATGGGAACGCGAAGCGTGGCGCAAGCTGCCGATCGACGGCGACAAAGAGATCCTTGACGAGACTGGCTCGCCGGAGCTGTTCGGCGAGAAAGGCTTCAGCACGCTCGAACGTCTCTGGGCGCGGCCGACGGCGGAGATCAACGGCATCGGCGGCGGTTATCAGGGCAAAGGGACGAAAACCGTCATCGCCAGCCATGCCATGGCCAAGCTGACCTTCCGCCTCGTGCCGAATCAGGATGGCGCGAAAATCCTGCAGCTGGTGCGGAAACATTTTGAGAAACATCTGCCGCCGGGTGTGACGATGGAGATCATCGACGGGCACAGCGGGCCCTGGTATCTGACCGATCCGCACTCCGCTTTCGGCGAAGCCGCGCAGAGCGCGCTGCAGCAGGCGTTCGGCAAGAAGGTCGCCCTCATTCGCGAAGGCGGCAGCATCCCGATCGTCTCCCAGTTTCGCGAGATTCTCGGAGTGGAAACTCTGCTCCTCGGTCTCGCCCTGCCGGATTGCCGGGCGCACTCGCCTAACGAGAACTTCCCGGTCGAAAACCTGAAAGTCGGGATCAAGATGAACAAGGCGATCCTGCAGGAAATCGGCAAAGCGGCGCAGTAGCTCGCGCCCAGAAAATCCGGAATGCTGGCGCTCCGCCTAACGAAATGGTTGTCGGCCGCTCTGGTCGCGCTCCTGCTTGCTCCGGCGTCTCCGGTCCGCGCCGAGGAACCGTCGTTAGGTGAAAAAATCAAACGGATTTTCGCCACCCCGACGCCGACTCCGCCGCGGCGTCGGGCGAAGAAGGCAGTGAAGAAAAAGACGCCGATGCCGACCCCGAGCCCACGACGCAAGGCCAAGGCCTCGCCGACGCCGGAGGAAGAAGAGACGCCCAAGCCGAAGAAGAAGAAAAAAGCGTCGCCCACTCCTTCGCCGAGTCCGAGCCCGTCAGCCAGCCCTTCCGCGAGTCCTTCGCCCAGCCCTGAGGAAAGCCCGACGCCGACTCCGGAAGAATCACCGACACCCACGCCCACGCCGAGTCCGACGCCACGGGTTGCGACCGTCACTCCCGAGGAGATTGCCGGCTTTGACGAGAATCCCGAGCCCGTGCGCAAGCTCCTGACCTCGGCGATCGAGCTGACGAAGCGGAATTTGGATTACAAATATGGTTCGGCCGATCCGACGGAGGGCGGGATGGATTGTTCCGGCTTCATATATTTTGTCCTGCGCGAGAACGGCGTGAAGGATGTCCCGCGCGATGCCAGCGGCCAATATGTCTGGGTGCGGAAAGCAGGAAATTTCCGCGCCGTCCTGAGCCGGGAACTCGATTCCTTCGAGCTCGACGAGCTCGCGCCGGGCGATCTGCTTTTTTGGACCGGTACTTACAAGGTGGAGCGCGATCCGCCGGTCACGCACACCATGATTTACCTCGGGAAACAGAAGGACTCGGACAAGCCGATCATGGTCGGGGCGAGCGACGGCCGCACTTACGAAGGCGAACAGCAATTCGGAGTGAGCGTTTTCGATTTCAAGACGGTGCGCTCAAATCAGGCCACCACCTCCGGCACGCATCCGCGCTTCGTCGGTTACGCCAAAATCCCCGGGCTGGGCGAAACGAGTCCTTAACTAATCGGACGGCGTCGCGCTTTTCGCCGGCTCGGCCGAAGCGGCCTCGTTAGGCCGAGGCGCCGGTTGCGCGTGGCGATGGCGATAGTGTTGCGTGAGTAAACCGAGGATCACGATCAGGATGATGAATGCGATCGTGCGCTGTTCCTGCCGGGTCAGGACAAACATTCCCATTCGCGATCGCAGGTTCATTGCGCGTAGGGAATTGGATCGGTCAGCCCGGCTGCGCGAAAACCCTTGAGCCGGAGGTGGCAGGAGTCGCAGCGGCCGCAGGCCCGCCCGTCCGGCGCCGGATCGTAGCAACTATGGGTGAGCGAATAATCCACGCCTAACGACATCCCGCGCTGAATGATTTGCGCCTTGCTCAGTGCGAGGAGCGGGGCATGAACAGTGAAGCGCGCCCCTGCCACGCCCGCGCGCGTGGCGAGGTTGGCCAGCGTTTCGAAGGCGCGGATGAACTCCGGGCGACAATCGGGATAACCGCTGTAATCAATCGCATTCGCGCCGATAAAAATATCCGTCGCGCCGAGCACCTCGGCCCAGGCCAAGGCGTAGGAAAGAAAAATCGTGTTCCGCGCTGGGACGTAGGTGATCGGGATGCCGCTCGCCATTTCGCTCTCCGAGCGCTCCTGCGGGACCGGGAGATCAGCGGTCAGCGCAGAACCGCCAAAGGCGCGCAGGTCGATTTCTGCCAGGCGATGCTCTTCTGCGCCTAACGACCGGGCAACGCTTTGCGCAGCCGCGATTTCGCGCGCGTGGCGTTGCCCGTAGCGAAAGGAGAGCGCGTAGGCCTGGAAACCTTCCGCGCGGCAAATGGCGAGGACGGTGGCGGAATCAAGCCCGCCACTCAGGAGCACGACCGCGCGCTTCATCAGTCAGCGTCGGGATAACCGGCGGTGATCGTGAGGGCGATTCCGCCGCGGGAGGCGAACTCGGCTTTGACGATCATGGTCCGGGGCTGAGAGGCGCGCACGAGGTCGTCGAGGATGCGATTGGTCACGTGCTCGTTGAAGGCGCGCTCGTTGCGATAAGAGGCGAGGTAGAACTTGAGCGATTTCGTCTCGAGACAGCGTTTGCCGGGCTGATATTCGATCGCGATCTGCGCGAAATCGGCCTGGCCAGTGATGGGGCAAAGGGAAGTGAAATCGGCCGATTCGAAACGAATCCAGTAGGGCCGCTGGGCGGGATTTTCAAAAGTCTCGAGGATCGCGCCACTCGGCGCGGCGGGAACGCGGGTTTCGCTGCGGCCAAGGAGTTTGAGCCGCTTCGGTTGCTTCGGCATGCGTCAGTAAAAGGGCTGAATCTCCGCGATTCAATTCTTTTCGCAACGACGGCTGTAGACGCCTCCCTCTGGGAGGCGCGGGCATGCGTCTGCAAGGCCAGGCAAGGTTGGCCAGTCTTCGAATCACGCCGAGACCCGCGCTTCGCAGAGCGAAGCGTCTACAAATTCGGGCGCGCGAACGCGTCTCGTTAGTCTGGATGCTCCAGCCTGCGATTAAGGAGAGCGCGCTTGCGATCGCCGAGGCCGTGGTAGTTCCAGTAATCGACCTTCAGGCTGCGCTTGAGCTGGAGCTGACTGCCGTCCGCCGCCTGCCAGGTGCGAAGGAGATAGGGGAAATCGCGATCGAGCATGAAGCGGTCGCTTCCGCCACCGTGGGTGACAGTGACGTAAATGGCGCGCTCGGTTGATTCGTAGTGCACCGGGGCCGGCTGCCAGGTGACCTTGTCTTTCTTCGAGTTGATGATGGAAGGCGCGAGCTGGATTTCGAAGTCGCCGCTCGGTTTCGAGAAATCGATCGTCCGGACCCGGAGCGGGAGCTCGTCGTAAAAGATTCCGTTAGGCGGAAGCTTCACCTTTTCCTGTCCCTCCGCCATCCCGTCCCAATAGGTGTGCCATTGGTAGCGGAAGATTTCGCCGCCGCGGCGCGCTTCCTTGTAGGTGTTGCCGCAGCTGTCGTTACTCGTTAGGGAAAATTTCGCCAGGCGGCCGTTGTCGGCCCGCCAGAAGTTGGAATGCATCTGCCCGTAAACGTAGAGGCCGGTCGGAATTTGCAGGATCTGGTTCAGCTTCAGCACCTGGATCGTTCCCGGACGCTGCCAGTCGTCCGGCTTGACGAATTGCTTCAGGTCAAACGGTTCCCGCACCAGGATGTGGAGCACTTCGGTTTGGCGCGGCTGGCCGTAGCGCATGATTTGCCCGCCATAGATGTTGAACTCAGCCTTGCCATCATTCCAATAGCTGGCGTTTTCGATGAAGGCGGAGTTGAACTGAGCGCGCGCGGCGGAGGCGCCGAGAGCCAGATAAAAAGCTGCGATGAAAACCTTTACGCGGAGCCGGTTCATCACGTGCCAGCTTCCGGCTTGCGATGGGTCGACGCAAGCGGGATGGTCGCGCTGCCATGACATCCAACGAAGGAACGGACCCGGTCGGCGTCGAGCGCGCCGATGTCATTGATTTTTTCGCGCACGACACCAAGCGCGACCAGGTGCTGCTCGCGATGTACGAGTCGCGGCCGTGGGAAAACTCGGATCTGCAGCTCTTCCAAGTGCAGGAGAAATTCAACGCCTACGTTTCCTTCCTCCTCGATGGCGAACTGGCGGAGGCGCATCCCGAGCTGGCGGGCAAGAACGCGCGAATCGAGCTGCGCTGCGCCGAGATGCCCGAAGGCCGCATCCTCGATCTATTGCATGCGATTCATGATCAGCTCGCGCTCCAGGAGATCGCGGTCGAGGTGATCGTAGAAGATCGCAGCGGCAGTTGCGGCAGCGGCTGCAGCTGCGGGCACTAGTATTTCAGGAAACCGACGACGGGGGTCGGGTCGAGCTTTCTCGCCCGTGCAGGAACTCCAGCTCGATCAGGAACTGCGCTTCGAGCAGTTCGCCGCCGACCTTGGTGATCAAATTCGCCGCCGCCGCCGAGGTCCCGCCGGTCGCGAGCAGGTCATCGATCAGGACGATCTTTTCGCCGGGCTCGATGCTGTCGACATGCATTTCCATTTCGGCATCGCCGTATTCGAGCGAATAAGCCGCGCTCGCGGTCTTGAACGGGAGCTTCCCTTTTTTGCGAATCGGGACAAAACCGACGCCGAGTGCGTAGGCTACGGCGGAGCCGAAAAGAAATCCGCGCGCGTCGATCCCGACCACTTTGTCGATCGGCAAAGGCCGGCAGCGTTCGAGAAAAACATCGATCGATTCCCGGAAAAGCTCCGCGTCGACGAGGATCGGAGTGATGTCCTTAAAGACGATGCCGTGTTTTGGAAAATTGGGCACATCGCGGACTGCCGCGTGCAAACGAGCGATCGAATCATCAGCCATGGCGGGGAGGCTAGCGGGTCGACGGAAATCGTCAACGCTCGCCAGACTGCGGCGGAACTTGAGACCAAGAATTTAGAAACCGAGCGTCTTTTGCCGGTGTTGTCCGATGTGGACGCGGACACAGGCATCGCTCGGATCGCCGAGCGGGTGGCGGCGTTGCCACTCCGCCAGCGCCTTCTCGCGGAACTGGCTGTAACTCTTGTCCAGCGCCCGCTGCAGGCCCTCGACTTCGCTTGCCGCGGGCTCGTTCCCACTCACCCTGCGCGGCAACGTTTTCATGTCGCGAAAGCGAAAAGCAGGAACCGCGCCTTGCGGTCGTTCCCGCCCGACCCGCGATTGCCAAGCGGCCTCCCGCCTTTTACCTTCCGAGCCGATGGACCGTGGGCTCCTCGTCATTTCAACCCTCTGCTTTTTCCTCGCCATGGTCTGGACCACGGTGGCGATCAAGGCACGGCGTTATCGCGCCGCCGGCTTCAACTTTTCCGCCATCGCGCTTGGCTTCGTCTGCCAGACGGCATTTCTCTCGGTCCGCGGCCATGCCCTCGGGCGCTGTCCGCTGACCAATCTCTTCGAGGTCTTCATCTTTCTCGCCTGGTCGGTCTCGCTCATCTATCTGCTCATCGGGCCGGCCTACCGGCTTTCGCTCATGGGAGCGTTCACCGCCCCGTTTGTCTTCGCTCTCCAGGCCTTTGCCCTCCTCGCGCCGATCGACGTTTCGCATCCGCGGATTGCTTCGCCCTCGCCCTGGCTGGAAATGCACGCCTCGGTCTCGCTCATCGCCTACGGGGCCTTCGCCCTCGCCTGCGTCGCGGGGCTGATGTATCTGCTGCAGGAACGCCAGCTCAAGTCGCGCCAGATCAATTCCATGTTCTATCATTTCCCCCCGCTGACCGATCTTTTCGCCGCCATCACCCGGTTGCTCTGGCTCGGCTTTATCCTCCTCACGCTGGGGATCGCGGCCGGCTTTCTCACCGGGCAGCCGCTGCCCTACGTCAAGATCGCCTGGTCGTTAGGCGTGTGGATTTTTTACGCCGCCATCCTGCTCGCGCGTCACCTCGGCACGACCGCGCCGCGCCGGATCGCGACGCTCTGCGTCCTCGCCTTCAGCGCCGCGCTCACCCTCCTCTGGGGCATCACTTTTCTCTCGCAGACCCACTCGCTCTGATGAATCTCGTCTGCGTCGGGCTCAGTCACCACACCGCCAATGTCGAAACGCGCGAGCGCTTCGCCGGGCACGCTGCGATCAACCGCATCCTGCGCGAAGAAGTGGGTTGTACGGAGGCGCTTTTTCTCACCACCTGCAACCGGGTCGAAGTCTATGCCGCTTCCGAGCAGCCGATCCCGACGCAGCGGATCGCGCAATGCCTCCTGGCCAAGGGGATGATGGCGGCGGACGATGAAATGGAGGCCTTCTATCGCCACGAAGCGCAGCATTGCGTGCAACATCTTTTCCGGGTCGCCTCCGGGCTCGACTCGATGGTGATCGGCGAGACCGAGATTCTCGGCCAGGCCAAGAAAGCTTACGAGGCGGCGCGGGAATCGGGCGCGGCCGGGCCGTTTCTGCACCGTCTTTTCCAGCGTGCCTTTCGAGTCGCAAAACAGGTGCGCTCGAGAACAGGCATCACCCGCGGCGCGGTTTCGGTCGGCTCCATCGCGGTCGACCTCGCGGAACAAATCTTCGGACATTTTGAGACGCGCAAAGTGCTCCTGCTCGGGGCCGGCGAAGCGAGCGAGCGGACGGCGCGGGCGCTGATGAAGCGGGGCGTGCGCGATCTCCGGGTTGCGAATCGTTCGCCCGAGCGGGCGGAAGCGCTGGCGGCGCTCGTGAAGGGCACGGCCGTGCCGATGGAGCAGTGGGAAGCTCATTGCCGCGAGGTCGACATCCTTATTTCCTCCACCGCCGCCGCGACCCCGATCGTGACGCGGGAAAAGCTGGCTCCGCTGCTCCACGACCGGCTCGACCGGCCGCTTTTCATCATCGATATCGCCGTCCCGCGCGACGTCGCGCCGGAGGTGAACGAAATGGAGGGCGTTTATCTTTACGACATCGATTCGCTGCAATCGATCGCGCAGCAATCGCTTGCCATGCGCCGGCAGCAGATCGCGGCCGGGGAAGAAATTATTGCCCGCCACCTCGACGATTTTAACGCCTGGTTTGTTGCCCTGCGGGAACCGAGATTAAGTCCGCCGCGCCTGGGCGATCCCGCCCTGCGCGCTTCGGAAAGCTGAGTGGGCGCGCGCGCGAGAATCGTGCTCGGATCGCGCGGGAGCGATCTGGCGCTGACCCAGTCGAAAATGGTCGAGGAGGCCCTGCGCCAGGCCTGGCCGGAGCTGGAGATTGCGCTCGAGATTATCCGCACCAGTGGCGACGAGGGCGGCGCGGCGGTGGAGGTGAAGGACCGAAGAGCCGGGCGCAAGGGGATGTTTACGCGTGAAATCGAGCAGCAACTTCTCGTTAGGCGAATCGATCTTGCCGTGCACAGCGCAAAGGATTTGCCGAGCGAGGCGATGGCCGAGCTGGAGATCGGCGCGGTCCTCCCACGCGGGCCGACCGGCGATGTCCTGATCGCACGCTCTGGTTTAAACCTAACGAATCTGCCGGCCGGGGCGGTAGTTGCGACCGGAAGCATCCGGCGCCAGCGACAATTGCGCTGGGTGCGCCCCGATCTCGAGGTGACGGATTTGCGCGGCAACGTCCCGACGCGCTTGCGCAAGCTGCGCGAGAACGAAAACTGGAGCGGAATTATTTTGGCCCGGGCCGGCGTGGAACGGCTTGGATTGAACGTGGAAATGGAAGCGCTCTCACGCGACGACTTCGTGCCGGCGGGCGGGCAGGGGGTGATCGCGCTCCAGGTGCGGCGCGCAGACGAACAGGTGCGGCGCCTGCTAACGGCAATCGATGACGAGCCAACGCGCATTTCTCTCGAGGCGGAGCGCGAGTTTCTGCGGCTGCTGAACGGCGATTGCGATTCGCCGGTCGGAGTGCACGCTCGGGTGATCGATGGGAAGTTGCAGCTTCGCGCGCAGGTTTTTGAAGAGAACGTTTCGGCGCCGCGCCTCGGAACCGTCCTCGGCGCCGTCGCGGCACCGGCCGCGCTTGCGGCGGAATTGATGGACAAACTTTATGGCAACTAAAACTGAACCCGGCCGTTGTTACCTGGTCGGCGCCGGCCCGGGCGATCTCGGGCTGGTGACGCTGCGGGCGAAGCAACTGATCGAGCGGGCCGAAGTGGTGATTTATGATTACCTCTGCAACCCGGAGATGTTGCGCTGGGCGCCGGAAACAGCCGAGCTCATTTATGCCGGAAAAAAAGCCGGCGCGCACACGCTGAAGCAGGACGAGATCAACGCCCTCCTCGTGGAAAAAACCCGGGCCGGCAAAGAAGTCGTTAGGCTAAAGGGAGGTGATCCTTTCCTCTTTGGCCGCGGCGGCGAAGAAGCGCAGGCGCTGGCAGCGGCTTCGCTGGCCTTTGAAGTTGTGCCCGGTGTGACTTCCGCGATCGCCGCGCCAGCCTACGCCGGCATCCCGGTGACGCATCGCGGGATGACCTCGCACGTTACTTTTTTTACCGGGCACGAAGACCCGGAGAAAACGGAGAGCTCGATCGACTTCGCCGCTCTCGCGAAGATCGGCGGAACCCAGGTCATGCTCATGGGAGTGGAGCGAATCGACGCGATCGCGCAGCAGATGCGCGAGAACGGCGTGCGGGCCGACCTGCCGGTGGCGCTGGTGCGCTGGGGCACGACCGGACGACAGGAAGTCCTGCGCGGGACGCTGGAGAACATCGCGGAGCAGGTGGCGGAGAAAAATTTTGCCCCGCCGGCGGTCGCGGTCTTCGGTGAAGTGGTGTCGTTAGGCAAAGAGCTCGCCTGGCACGACCGGCGTCCCCTTTCGGGCAAGCGGATCGTCGTCACGCGCACGCGCAAGCAGGCGGGCGCCCTGAGCGACAAACTGCGCGATCTGGGCGCGGAGGTGATGGAGCTGCCGACGATCCGGATCGAGCCGCCGAGCGATCTACGCGCCTTCGCCGAGCTGGTGCAGGATGCGCACGGCTACGATTGGATCGTCTTCACCAGCCCGAACGGAGTGACCGCGTTCTTCGAGATGTTTTACAAGCTCTACAGCGATGCGCGCGACATCGGCGGAGCGCGGATCGCGGCGATCGGGCCGGCCACCGCCCAACGCGTGCGGGAGTTTCATCTCAAGGTGGATCTGCAACCGGACGAGTTCGTCGCGGAAGCGGTCGTGCGTGAGTTCAAAAAAGAAGGCGACATCGAAAACTTGCGGATTCTGATTGCGCGGGCGGAGGAGGCGCGGGACCTGCTACCAAGGGAGATCGGAGCCCTCGGAGCTATTGTGGATGTTGCAGCTGCCTACCGAACTGTCGCGGAAAAAAGCGATCGGACCGAGGCAAGATCCAGACTGGCGACGGAGGGTGCGGATATGATTACGTTCACGAGTTCATCGACGGTCGAAAATTTTCTCGCCCTGGACCTGCCCTGGCCGGCCGGGATGGAAGTGGCAAGCATCGGCCCGATCACTTCCCAGACCGCGCGCGATCGTGGCCTAACGATCGCGGTGCAGGCAGCCCGGCACGACATTCCCGGGCTGATCGAGGCGATTCGTCGCCACTTTGGCGGGCGTTGAGGAAATGAAGCCGGCGATTGAAGTGGATGACGATTTTGGGACGGCGATGCACGAGCTGAGTGCGGAAGCGGTTAAGCCGGCCCGGCGCGGTGAGCCCGAGCCTTCCGCCATGACGGCGCTAATCGGCGCGGTCTATTCCCTGAATCAGCGGATGGAGGCGTTCGAGGAATCGATCCTGCGAAAATTTGAGACGGTTCATTTTGAAAGAATCGAAGAGCAGCTTGCGGTCATTCGCGACAGCGAAACGGTCAACCAGAAGCTCTTCGATTCGCTCCACCAGGAGTTAATCAGTTACCGCGACAATTTCGTCCGCGACGCGCTCCAGAAACCTTTCATTCGCGACCTTCTCGTCCTCTTTGACGACCTGAGCTCGCTGGAGGGGCAGATGATTGCCGTGGTGGAAAGCGAAACGGGCGGAGCCGAACAGGTCCGCACGTCTGAGAACCTGAGCAACATCCTTCATTTCGTGATCGAGATTCTGCATCGCCTCGAAGTGACCGAGATCGAATCGAAGGAAGTGGTCGATCGCACCCTGCACCGGGTGATCACCTTCGAGCCGGCAGAGTCGGCCGAGGAAGAGGGCCGGATCGTAAAGCGGCTCAAGCGCGGCTTTATGTGGCAGGGACGGGTCCTGCGCGCGGAAGAAGTCGTGGCGAAGCGAGTCCAGTAATCCCGCCGCGCGCGGCTGTCCTCTGGAGAGGGAAAAACGCTCCCGCAGAATTTCAAACGCGTCGGGCATGAAATCTGCATTTAGAGGCAAGAAATCCAGGCCAGGCAACCCACGCAACCTTCAAAGCACATGAGCAATCGCAAAGCAGTCGGAATCGATCTCGGAACCACCTTTTCAGCCGTCGCCCACATCGACGCCTACGGAAAACCACAGATCATCCCCAACTCGGAGAGTGAGCGGATCACGCCGTCGGTTGTCCTCTTCGACGGGAGCAACGCCATCGTCGGCACGATCGCGAAAAACAACACAGTCGCGGAGCCGGAAAAAATCGTCGACTTCGTCAAGCGCGAGATCGGCAAATCGAAGGAGCAATTCCATCGCGAATTCAACAGCGTCAACTACTCGGCCGAAGAGCTTTCCGCGCTCATCCTGAAAAAGCTGAAGTCGGACGCGGAAAAATATCTCAAGGTGCCGGTGACCGACGCGGTCATCACGGTGCCGGCTTATTTTAACGATTCCGAGCGCACGGCCACGATCACGGCCGGGCGGCTCGCGGGCCTGAACGTGCTGCAGATCATCAACGAGCCGACGGCCGCTGCGCTCGCCTACGGCCTCGATAAGCTGGATGAAGACCAGACCGTATTCGTCTTTGACCTTGGCGGCGGCACGTTCGACGTCACCCTCATGCGCATCACCGGCCATCGCCTCGAGATGGTCGCGACCAACGGCGATCACCGCCTCGGCGGCAAGGACTGGGACGACATCATCGTCAATCACGTCGCGGAAGAATTTGATCGCGCGCATGGGGAAAATCCGCTGCTCGATCTGCAGAGCTACCAGGACCTGCAAAGCCGCGCGCTGGGCGCGAAGATCCAGCTCTCGAGCCGCGATCGCACCACCATGGTGCACAGCCACAACGGCAAAAGCGTCAAGATCGAGATGACCCGGGAAGAGTTTGAGAAAATGACCCGGCACCTGGTCGAGAAGTGCAAGGCGATTTGCGAAATCGTCATGCGCGAGGCCAAGATGGAGTGGTCGGAAGTAGACAAGATCCTTCTCGTCGGCGGTATGACTCGTATGCCGATGGTGCGGGAGATGATCGCTCAGCTCACTTCGGTTCCGCTGGCCGAAGATGTGAATCCCGATGAAGCGGTCGCGGTCGGCGCGGCCATCCAGGCGGTTCTGTCCCTCCTCAATGAAGAGGAGGAGACAGGAGAAAAAATGCTCCCATCCGAGACCCGTCAGCAATTTTCCTCACGCGAAGGCGGGCTCATCCAAGTGCGCAACATTACCTCGCACACCCTCGGCGTCGTGCTCTGGGATGAAGCGCACCTAGAGGAGTACGTCTATCCGATGATCAAGAAAATGACCGCGATGCCGGCGGTGGCGAAAAATTCTTTCGGCACGGCCACGGCCAACATGCAGCGCGCGATCGTGCGGATCGTGGAGGGCGAAAGTTCGCTCCCGCAGGAGTGCACGCCGCTGGGGATTTGCGATGTCGAGCTGCCGCCGTTTCTGCCCAAAGGCTCGCCGGTGGAGCTGACTTACGAATACAACGCCAACCAAGTCCTGGAAGTGGCGGTGGAAGCGTGCGGGAATTGCGCCACGGTTTCGATCGAGCGCAAGACCGGACTCTCGGAGGCGGAACTCGATCGCGCCACGGCCGCGCTGGGGCAATTGAGCGTCGTCTGAGATGCTCCCTCCAGTCAGTTTCCCCATTCCGTTGCCGGACGACCCGCGCAAGTGGGACGGTTGGAGCCGCTACAATTCGGCCGATCCCTACGAGCGGCTCTGCCTCGATCCGCAGACCAATCCGAGCAACGAACTGATCGAAGAGCGCTTTCGCGAGCTGCTTTTGTGGTGGCAAAAAAAGCTTCCGCTCAAGAACCAGCCGAGCAATCCGCTCGCGCAATTGCTGCGCTCCGGGCTGGATGAATCCTCCCGCTTCCTGACCGAAGCGCGGGTCGAGCTGCTCAATCCCGAGCGGCGCAAGGAACTCGATCAGGAGCTGGCCGCGCAGGCAGAGGAGCGAGCCGTCGCCGAGTTCAACAAATACGTCACCTTCGCTCTCAACGACAAGACGCTCACCCCACAGGAAGAAGAAACCCTGCTCGAATTTGGTCGCCAGCACGGACTCAAACCCGAGCGGATGATGGAATTGATCGAAGCCGGGTTACAGAGTTGCGGCGGCGTGCGCGTGACACCCCCGTCACCCGCGGCAGCGTTGACTCCCGGCCCGGATAAGACGGCGGTGCTTGGTCCGAATGATGACTTCATGCGCATGCTGCGCCTGAGCGGTCTCGACGCGGACGACATGACCGACGACCAGCGCGACGCCTTTATCAACATGGCGGAAAACCTCGGAATCGATCCGGGCGACGCAGAGGATCTGGTCGATCTTTACCTGGAGGAGATCGAAGAAAAGGACGCGCCCACGCCCAAGCCGACCGTGGTGGTCGCGCCCAGAGCGCCGGCAATTTCCAGCAATGGCGCCGGTCCTGTGCCGGGCCCGAAAAGCGTCACCCCGATCGATGTCGCGACCGAGCGGGCTCGCTATCAGAATTTCACCACCAGTCTTGACACCGAGATGCTGCTCGTTCCTTCGGGCGCTTTCCGGATGGGAAGCGACGCGGAGGACGCTACGCCTAACGAACAGCCGGTCACGCCCGTCACCCTGACTCGTTACTTTATTTCCCGGCACCCGATTACCAACGCGCACTATGAGTTGTTCGATCCCAGCCACGTCCGAAAAAGGATGCCGGGGGCGGTCGACCAGCATCCGGTGGTTTACGTGAACAGCCTCGAGGCGATGAAGTTTTGCCAATGGCTGAGCGTGCGCGAACGGCGGCGTTATCGGCTGCCGACGGAGGCGGAATGGGAATACGCCGCGCGCGGGGCGGATGGCCGCAAATACCCCTGGGGCAATCAGGAAGGACGCGGCAACCTGGCGAATTTTGCCGATCGCAACACCGTTTTTGCCTGGAGCGATCGCGAGGTCGACGACGGCTTCGCCGAGACTTCCCCGGTGGGATCGTTTCCGTTAGGCGCGAGCCCTTTCGGGATGGAGGACATGGCGGGCAACGTCTGGGAGTGGTGCCTTGATTTCCTCGAGAGCTATCGCGGAACGCCGAAAATCAACCCGCGCGGGGCGGTCTTGGGCCTGAAACGGGTTTATCGCGGCGGGAGCTGGAAATCGCGCTTCAACAGCCTGCGCACCACCGCCCGCAGCTCCAACGTCCCAACTTTTACCTGCAACGATCTCGGTTTCCGGATCGTCTGCGAGTGCGA
>JBBPZS010000050.1:0-6471 GCA_038198605.1 Chthoniobacterales bacterium
AGATGCACTTCGCCGGCGTCGGGTTGGAGGCGGTCGGCTTTCTCGATCATGCTCTGGGCCATTTTGAGATGAGCGGCCACGTCGGCACCGCCATTGGAGACCATCGTGAGATACACGCGTCCGAGGGCGCAGTAGGCGAGAACGAAACGCGGATCGCGGGCGAGCGCTCGCTCCAACAACCCGATCGCCTTGCGCAGGTCCGGAGGCCCCGGCAGTTCATTTTCGGCCAGCAATGCCTGGGTGTAGAGGTCCTGCGCGATCAGGTCGGTCGTCGTCGTCCGCGCCATCGCCAGTCTTTCACGCTCCGATATTTTAGCGCGGAGCTGCTCGGCGATCGTTCGGGCAATTTCAGTTTGCAGGGCAAAAATATCAGCCACGTCACGGTCGTAGGTTTGTGCCCAAAGATGGGAATCGGTGCGGGTGTCGATGAGCTGCGCGTTGACGCGCAGATGGTTGCCCGTCCGCTGCACGTTGCCTTCCAAAAGGTGCGCCACGCCCAGCTCCTGACCGATCTGCCCCGAGTTGCGCGGTTTGCCGGCCTCGTAAAGGCGTACGGAAGTGCGGCTGATGACTTTCAAGTCGGCGATTTTGGCCAGATCGGAGAGGATTTCATCCTGCACGGCAATGGCGAAGTAGGCATTCTGCTGGTCGCCGCTCAGATTATCGAAAGGCAGGACCGCGATGCTTTTGATCGGGGGCGGCGACTTTGGCCGCACGACACCGGTCCAATAAAAGCGAAGTGCCAGGGTCGCGGTGACGAGGAGAAGGAGGAGCGCGGCGGCCCATCGCCGCCAGTGCCGCCACGCTGGAGTTGTTTTGAGAATCTCGGATTCGGCCGTCACTTCCAGGCGACGCCGAACCTTTTTCAGCGCCTCGATCAGTTCGCGCGCACTGGCATAGCGTTCGTTAGGCTCTTTCCGCAAGGTCTTCCTCACGATCTGCTCCAGCTCATCGGGGCGACCGTTGAGCGGCGGCGGCTCGGTTTCGAGAATCGAAGTCATCACTTCTTCTGTGTTCTCGCCGTGGAAAGGCGCTTCGCCTGTCACCATCTCATAAAGCACGACGCCGAGACTCCAGATGTCGGTTTGTTGCTCGACAGCGTCGCCGAGCGCCTGTTCCGGCGACATGTAACGCGCGGTTCCCATGATCGACCCGACGCGGGTCTCCAAAAATGCAGCCGCGTCTGGTTCGGCCATCGTCGCTTCCTCTCCGGCCAGCTTGGCGATTCCGAAGTCGAGCACTTTCACGTAACCATCAGGCCGCAGCATGATGTTCTCCGGCTTGATATCGCGGTGGATGACGCCCGCTTCGTGCGCGGCGGCGAGGGCGCTCGCCACTTGAATCGCCACGTCGAGTGCTGCGCCCACTTCCATCGGGCCACGCTCGAGATGTGCCCGCAGCGTTTCTCCATTGATCAACTCGCTCGCGATAAAATGGGTCGAGCGATCTTCACCGATCTCGTAAACGGTCACGATATTTGGATGATTGAGGGCGACGACGGCGCAGCCGCTCGGGCTCGCCGGTGAAGTGCAGAGGCAGGAGTTTGAGCGCGGCCTTGCGGCCCGCGGTCATGTCGGCGGCGAGATAAACCTCGCCCATTCCGCCGGCGCCGAGTTGTCGAATCAGCTCGTAGTGGCCGAACCGCTGACCGACGAATAAAGCAGCTGACTCGCTCTGTAGAATCCGGTTCGCGAGGCCAATCGCGGGCCGTTCGATGAAGCTGCTGGCTCGCCGATGAGAAGCTAGGAGGAGCTCAACTTCTGCGCGTAACTCTGCGTCGCCTTCGCATGCCCGATCCAGGAAAGCGTCCATCTGTCCGGGTGCTTGCTCCCGCGCGGAATGAAAGATTTCCTCGATGGTTTGGAATCGTGCCGGTGTCATCGCGGGCCAACCTCCAGGTTGACACGAGTCTGATTGCATTAGTCCGTGCGGTGCAATTCCGAATAGAGCCAGGCCTTGGCGAACTCCCAGTCCCGGCGCACTGTGATCGCGGAGACTTTGAGCACCTCGGCGATCTCGTCGTAACTGAGCCCGCCGAAGTATTTTAGCTCGACGACTTGGGCCTTTCTCGAGTCGAATGCTCCCAGGCGATCAAGCGCTTCGTGCAGCTCGACGATCTCCTGCGATTGAGCGGGTGAGACGAGCGCGGCTTCTTCGAGTTCGACCTTCTGCGCACCGCCCCCGCGCTTTTGCGCGCGCGCACTGTGGGCGTAGTTGACCAAAATCTGGCGCATGGCCCGGGCCGCGGCGGCGAAAAAATGGGCGCGGTCCTGCCACTGCGGATCGGTCTGGTCGGCCAGGCGCAGATAAGCCTCATTGACCAGCGCGGTCGTTTGCAGGGTGTGATCCGGGCGTTGTCCCGCCATATAATGATGCGCGAGGCGCCGCAGATCTTCGTAAACGAGGGGCGTGAGTTGATCGAGAGCGCCCCCATTCCCGTGTCGCCAATCGGTCAGCAGCTGGGTTATTTCTTGCGGGGAGGCGGGAGGCATAGGGATGAGCTTTCGTCGTCTCCTTTCACTCTAAGATTTTTCCTCTCCGAAAGCTCTGAAAAAATTTCCCAATCGAATGATCACTTCGGCCGGCATTTCTTGTTTATGGGACTGAAGGGCAAATTATGACAACAAAGACAAAGACGAACATCATTCGCATTTTCAATCCCATCGCAGCCTCGCTGGCGCTCGCCGTTTCGGCACTCTTGCTCGGGGGCACCCAGGCGAAGGCGCAATGCACCGAGGTCCTCTCCGATCTGCGCGAGCCGATCGGCACGCTTCTCACCGATCAGGGTAACCTCCTCGTCTCGGAGTCGGGCGACCCCACCGCGGGTTCTGGGCGCATTTCCATCGTCGACCCGAGCGGCAACCGGCGCACCTTGGTCGACGGTCTGCCCTCCGGGCCTGCCGATGTCGGAGATCCCTCCGGACCGACAGGAATCTTCATGCGCGGGCGCAACCTCTATGTCCTGATGGGCGTGGGCGACGTCGGAATCATGGGGCCACGGCCGGGCACGACTCTGGAGAACCCCAACGGCCCATCCTCACCGATCTTCAGCTCCGTCCTTGTCATGTACTTTAGCGCCGAGACCGAGAATGCGACCAACGGCTTTACCCTCACGCCGGACGACGAGCAAGCGCTCGCCGACGGAGAGGTCGTGACGCTCTCCAATGGCAGCCGCGACAGAATCCGGATTCAGTTACTGGTTGATTTCCCGAACTTCATCCCTTTTCCCTTGCCTGATGTTCCCGACAACATCCAGGTCTCCAATCCGTTTGGCCTGGTGGCGTTGCGGGGAATGCTTTACGCGACCGACGGCGGCCGGAACCACGTCTGGCAGGTCGATCTCGCGACCAAAGCTTTCTCGCCGCTGGTCGCGTTCCCGAATATTCCCAACCCGCTCTTCCCGGACCTCGGTGGGCCCTTTCTGGAGGCCGTTCCGACCGGCATTGCTGTCTCGGGAGGTCAACTCCTCGTCACGCTCTTGCGCGGGGCGCCATTCCCAACTGGAACCTCGACCGTCGAGCAGATCGATCCCGCGACAGGCGGTGACACGACGCTCATCGACAATCTGACTACTGCGATCGACATCATCCCCCTAACGAAACAAGGCGCAGCGAAATACTTTGTCCTCGAGGCTTCTTCGGCAGGACCTTTTTTTGCCGGCAACGGGGATTTCCTGCTGTTCGAGGATCCGGCTGGCCCGCCGGTCGTGCTCGCTAATTGCCTCACTCTTCCCAGCTCGATGACACTTAATCGAAACACCGGCACTCTCTACGTCACTGAGGTGGATGGAAGTCTGCTCACGGTTCCGTTTCGGTGATCGAAGCCTAAGTCTGGTTGCTTGGCGCTCTATCCGGATTGTGCCGAAGCGAACCCGCCGACCGGTACTGACAATCCGAGAAAGTTCGCAGCGGTTGTTTTGCGCGGAAAATTTTTGGACCGGAAACAACTCGATCGGATGTTGCGCAGAGCGTTGTCGCCGGGGTCGCCGCCCCTGGCTACAACTGGCAACTCGTTAGGTATGTTCTTTCCCGAGCGAAGTCCGCTGCTTTGGAGCGCGAGTTGGTGCGCGGCGGAAATAGTCAGGAACTTCGCCTCTTAGTTTCGTTAGAACTCTATGAACGGTTCTGAAACGCGTGCGCTGGCTCTGGAAACTCACCGGCTCTCTCAATGACGAACCACAACCGAAGGTAATGACAAAATGACAATCATGAAAAAACTAATAAAGACAATCTCAGGCGCCCTCACCACCGCGCCGGCACTGCTCAGCTTGCTCGCTGCGGCGGTCTCATTCAGCATCTCTAGCCCCGCACTCGCGGCCGGCGAGGCCCAGGTTTGTGGTCCGCAAACGCTCCAGGGCTCGTATGTGTTCACCGCCCAAGGGTTCAACATTGTAAGTGGTGCGGCGCAACCGAAAGCCATCATTGAAGGCATCGATTTCAATGGAGATGGAACGCTCTCCGTTCCCTTCGCCACGCTCAGCATAAATGGCATTATTATCCACGTCCCGCCTGGCGGCGTAGGAACCTACACACTTGAAGAAAGCTGTGCGGGCACTCTCACCTTTACGAGTGGCCCGGTAAACTATGACATCTCCGTTGCGGCCAATGGCAAGGAGATTTCGATGATCCAGACCGATGCGAACACCGTGTTCGAGGGCACGGTAAAACGGGTCTCGCGCTAAGGTCGATATTCCTTCCATCTCTAAGACGGAGGGACGCGGGGAGCGCGTCCCTCCGAATCTTAATGACTGGCTGACAATATGGTCTCAGGCTCAGGGGCGGCGAGGATTTTCTGGAAACGCGGATTGCTGCGGAGCCAGTCCCATTGCGAGCCCAGACGCAGTTCGGCGAGGGTGATGCTTTGCGGGCAACCAGGAAAGGACACTGCCCCGGGAGTGGAAAGCAAACGCTCGATCAGCGTGATCGCCTCTTCCTGGTCGCCAACCAGCGCGTAGACGAGGGCCAGATTGGCCGCTTGCAGCGCGCCGTGAAAGGCGTCCTGGCTTTCTGGCTCGAGCTCAACTGCCTGGCGACTTTCCCGGATGGCATCCTCCTTTCTCTGCATGTAGGCATAGAGCAACCCGAGTTCACCGTGTGACTGCGGATCATCGGGGGCCTCTCGCACTTGCTCTTCGAAAGCTGGCGTCGCCGCGGCAAAGGAACGCTGAGCGGAGTCAAGGTCGCCGCGGGCGAGAGCGGTCCGACCTGCATAAAATTCTTTCGAATGCCCGATGAAGGCATCATCCGAGGTGAAATTGCTCAAAGCTTGTTCTGCGCGGGCGTAGTCGCGCTCCAGCATGGCCAAATTCCAAGTCGTTAACGCGGTATCACTGACCGGAATATTTTCTAGAATCTTTCTGCCGGCGGCGGGATTGCCGTTCCGGCAGACTTCCAGGTAAGCAAGGGCTACCCGGGCAATTCCTGAATCGGGCGAAACCTTCAGCACGTGGTTGTAACCCGCGATAGCGCCGGGCCAATCACGCATGAAAAGGTGATTGTTAGCTGCTGGAAGAAGAATGTGCGTATTACGAGGATCCAGGGATTGAGCGCGATCGAAACTTGCAACCGCCTCGCTCCAGCGTCCCTGCCGCCGATAGATGCCCCCAACATAGGTGTAGATCTCGGCATTATTGGGAGAAGCCGCTGCGGCGACTTCGAACTCCTTCAAAGCTGCGTCGTACTTCCTATCCCCCCAATAGAGACAAAGACCTAAGGCCATATGGGCTTCGCCTAAGGTTGGTGCTAATCGCAAAGCTTCTATCGCCTGGGCGCGCGCTTTTGCCCTCCGCGTCCGGGGCTGGTCGCCGGCATCTGCGAGGCTGCTGTTTAGAAGAGAGGCGCGCGCGTAAGCCAAGGCGAATTTGGGATCAAGCGTCGTGGCCTGCACGCAAAGCTGCTCCGCCGCGATCTCATCTGTTTTTTGTTTTCCGAGTGCTGTGAGGTAGAGCACATAAGCCTCCGAGCTAGTCGTCGGGCCGGCCTCGAGGCGGGCTTTTTCTCCCGGCGCGAGCGTGGCCTTGAGCGCGACCGCGATCTGGGTGGCCAGCTCGCCTTGCAGTCCGATCGAATCGGCGACGGTGCGGTCGTAACGCTCCGCCCAAAGGTGCTGGTCGTTGCGCGCGTCGATCAGCTGGACGTTGACGAGGACGCGGTTACCCGCGCGCCGGACGCTCCCTTCGAGTATGTTCGCCACGCCCAAAGCTCGGCCGATGGCACGCATATCGCGCCCGTCGGGTTTTTGGTAAGCCATCACGCTCGTGCGGCTAATGACTTTCAAATCGTGAATCTGCGCGAGGCTCGTCAGCACGTCGTCCTGAATCCCCGCGCCGAAGCCGGAGCTTTCTCTGTTGTCACTCAGTTCTTCTAAGGGCAACACCGCAATGCTCTTTGCCGAGACGGACGCTAACTCTGGAGGGCTGGCAACTTGTTCGCGCACGAGCCAGACGACGCTGATACCTAACAGAAGACAGGC